>NZ_JABJWD010000068.1:0-36217 GCF_013155425.1 Gluconacetobacter entanii
CCCGCTGCGCCCGCGATCTGTTTTCTTGCCAAGGCACAGCGGTTCCATTTTCGCCCATTGGGCGTCTGTCAGTACGAAGCGATCCATACAAGCTTTGAATCATATGCAGATGCTTGAAAAAAGCATAATTCCCAACAGGCCCTGAAAAAATCTTCACCAAAAACTTTTATTTCTTATCCATCAGTCTGTCCGGGGGTGTCAGCCCAGATCATGCTCCCATGCATGTTCGCGGGTGATCTTTACCAGATCGGTGGCGGATACCGCACGTGAGATGAAGAAGCCCTGGATATAATCCACGCCCAACTGGGTCGCGATGTCGAACTGCTTGCGTGTCTCTACCCCTTCGACCGTCACCGACAGGCCAAACCCGTGCCCAAGCCGGATAAGGGCGGCAAGGATGTCGCGATCCTGTTCCCGCGTGTCGATATAGCGCACAAGGCTGCGGTCGATCTTCAGCGATTTCAGCGGCAGGTTCTTCAGTGTGGACAGCCGCACGCTGCCATGGCCGAAATTGTCCAGCGCAAGGCCGAACCCGTCTTCGGCCAGCGACTTGAGGCGCAACTGGCTCTTTTCCGCGCGACGCCCCTGCAGCATATGTTCCGTCACCTCCAGCATGAAGGTGCTGGGATCCATCTTCAGGTGCTTGATCTCGCTCAGCAGGTCCACCTGCTGGTCGAGGCTGAGCAGGTCGAGATGTGACAGGTTCACCGCCAGGCGCAGGTTCGGCAGGCCCGCCTTCTTCCACATGGCGATATCGTCGTGGAACGACTGCACCAGATGGGTCTCCATCTCCTGCGCCAGTCCAGAATCGGCGAACACATCGGTGAATGCCCCGGCCGACAGCAGTCCACGCTGCGGATGGTGCCAGCGCATCAGGGCCTCGGCCTGTTCGATCTGCCCGGTGTGGCAGTTCAGGATGGGCTGGTAATAGACCTCGAACTGGTTCTGCTTCACGCCCGCGCGGGCTTCCTTGAGGATCTTGGCGCGTTCCAGCGCGGTCTTGTGCAGGCTGGCGCTGAACATGCGCGCCTGCTTGCCGCCGGCCTGCTTTGCGGCATACAGCGCCACGTCGGCGTTCTTCTGCACGTCTTCGAGCGTATCGGTCGCCGTCAGCGGGGTTGCCCCGATACTGCCGGAGACACGCACGACGGCCGATTCAAGGTCGATCGGCTCCTCAAGCAGCGCCTGAAGGCGGGTCAGGATGGATTCGAGGGAGTTTTCCTTCAGGCTCTTGTGCAGGATGATCGCGAATTCATCGCCGCCCAGCCGGCTGGTCGCTTCCTCCGGCCCGACAAGTTCGACAATGCGCCGCCCGATCGTGCGCAGCACGATGTCACCCGCATGATGGCCGTGGATGTCATTGATCTGCTTGAACCCGTCAAGGTCGAACATCACCAGCACGCGTTCCTCCGCGCTGGAGTGCTTGCACTGTTCCAGCGTGGCGATCAGGCTGGCGTTGAACCCGCCACGGTTCAGCAGCCCGGTCATCGTGTCGGTCGCGGCCTGGATCTTCAGCCGCTCCTTGGTGTTCATCAGTTCGGTGATCTCGAACCGCGCGGCGACAAAGCCGATGATGTTCCCGTCCGAACCGTGGTGCGGGATGATCGTGGTCGCCACCCAGTAATGGCTGCCGTCCTTGGTGCGGTTGCAGATGTTCCCGTGCCATGTCCGTCCGGAATAGATGGTGCGGTACATGTCACGGAAGAACGCATGCGTATGCACGCCGGAATTGAGGATCCGGTGCGTCTGCCCCAGCAGTTCCGAACGCGCATACTGGCTGACGTCGCAGAACTTCTGGTTGACGTAGGTTATGACGCCATTCCTGTCGGTGACGGCGACAATCAGGACATTATCGACGACATCAGCCCAGAAATCGGCATCTTCATGTGTAAGGGCCCTGAGTCGGTCGTCGTGTCTGGCGGACATATAAAACCTCGGAACAAAGCGAAACGCTGGAATGGTGCCTTAACTTTTAATTCGATTTGTTTTTTTCCGATACCGTCTTTGCCTTGCCCGTCGGGTCGGCCAGGTTCTTGATGGTGCGGCGCTGGCGCACCCACTGCTCCAGATCCTTGGGCGCCAGAGGCTTGGCGAACAGGTAACCCTGCATCACGTCGCACTTCAGCTCCTCCAGCAGGCGGCGCTGCTGCTCGGTCTCCACGCCTTCGGTCACGACCGTCATGCCCAGGCGCGACCCGATGCCGATGACCGCCATGGTCACGGCCTGCGCGTTGGTGTCGTGCTCGAAATCGTTGATGAAGCTGCGGTCGATCTTGATTTCCGTCAGCGGCAGGCGCGTCAGGCGCGACAGGGAGGAATAGCCCGTGCCGAAATCGTCCATCGACAGCCCCGCGCCAAGGTTGCGGATGGCCTGCAGCACTTCTTCGGTGTCGCTGCTGCTGTCCATCATGACGCTTTCGGTGATTTCCACCGTCAGGCGGTCGGGCGTCAGCTTGTAATGGTCAAGCAGGTTGGAAATGTATTCCGGCAGCGCGCGGTTGCGGAAATGCACCGCCGACAGGTTCACGGCCACGGTGGGGACATGGATGCCGTCCTTGTCCCACTGCACCATCTGGCGGCACGATTCCTGCAGGGACCAGCGGCCGATGGCCTCGATCTGGCCGGTTTCCTCCGCCACCGCGATGAAGCGGGAGGGGAAGATGTTGCCAAGGTGCGGGTGATGCCAGCGCGACAGCGCCTCCACCCCGCACAGTTCGAGCGTATGGGTGCGCACCTGTGGCTGGTAATGCAGGTTCAGCGCCCCGCGCGCCAGCGAATCCCGCAGCGCGGAGCCGAGCACCAGGCGGTCCTGCGCCACCTGGTTCTTTTCCGAATTGGCGAAGCGGTAGGTGCCGCGCCCGTCGATCTTGGCCTGCCGCATCGCCACGTCTGCGTTGCTGAGCAGGGATTCGCTGTCGGGGCCGTTGTCGGGGAAGGTGCTGATGCCGACACTGCACGAGATGGTCAGCGTGTTCTGCCCGATCTGCATCGGCTTGGCGATGGTCGCGATCAGCATTTCCGCGAACTTGATCGCATCGTCATTGCGGCAGTTGGGCACGGCCACCACGAACTCGTCCCCGCCGGAACGGCTGACGATGTAATCGTCCTTGGCGATGGAGCGGATGCGCTGCGCGATCTCGACAAGGAACTGGTCGGCATAGACATGGCCGAGCGCGTCGTTGATGTCGCGGAAGCGGTCGATGTCGAGCATGAAGATCGCGAAGTGGTGGTTGCCCTCCTGCTTGGCGATCATGCCCTCGAGGACCTTGTGCACCGAAGAGCGGTTCAGCAGGCCGGTCAGGGAGTCGAAGTTCGACAGGTGTGAAATATGCTGCTTGGTCGCGTTCTGCTCGAACGCCAGCGCGCAGAAGGGGATGCATGAATCCACGATGCGCTGCGGCCATGAATTGTGGCGTGCGTCATCGCGCGAATACAGCGCGAAGATGCCCGAGACCTCTCCCGTCTGGGTCTTGACCGGGGTGGAGAAGCACTGCTGCAGCCCCAGCGAAATCCCCAGCGAGCGGTAGCTGTCCCATACCAGTCGGTTGGCCTGCTTCGGGTCCGCGCGCAGCTTTTCCATGGCGGAGGGGGAAAGCTGCACCGTCTCGAGTGCCGCGCGGAAGCGCTTGGGCAGTGTGGGCGAGGACAGCACGCGCAACTGCCCGTCGGGCATGATGAGCATCAGGACCGCCACCGCGCCGGGCACGAACCCTTCGACCCGGCGGCACAGGAGGTCGGCCACGTCCTGGATCAGCATGTCACTGGCGAGCGCCTGCAGCACGTCGTTCTGCAGGATCAGGATCTTGCGCTGCTGGCTTTCGTTGGTGACGTTCTTCATCACCCCCATGTAGTAGATGCGGCCTTCGCCGGTCAGGACCTTGGAAAGTGACAGTTCCCCGCAGATATATTCCCCGTCCGAGCGGGAGAATTCCACCTCCCGCGAGGTGCCGACGATCTTGCTGACGCCCGTGCGGCGGTTGGTGTCGATGAAGCTGTCATGGTCCTGGCGGTGCTGGAGCGGCACGAGTGAACTGACGTTCTTGCCAATCACGTCCTGCCGGGGCAGTCCCCAGAGGTTTTCGGCAGCCTTGTTGAAAAAGATGACGTTGTTCTTGTCATCAATAATCACTGTCGCATCAATGGCCTGCTCAAGTGCCGACAAGAGGACTTCAGCGCTTAGATGGGACTTGCTCATCATCAACCTCAGGGGGAGAAAGGAAAAAGGATCATAGGGCCTGCGGATCTGAAAGTCATGTCTCGCCACCGCGCAGGGGTGCCCATGCGATGTCAGGCGTGCCGGTATCCATAATCAAGGCAGGCTGTCTGTTTCAGATATGAAATAAAAACAATGGAAAGATGAGTAATTTTTTCAGAGTAAAGATGCATTTATAGTCTATGTTTATGAAATTGGACAATACAGGCTTATTTGTTTCTATCAATTCGTATCGTGATGTGCATAGGGATGTTTTCTGCAAAAAGACAAATAAATCTTATGCCCCCTAATTGACATCGGGTGACAGGCCCGCGTCTGCGGTCCCAGCGTAACCAGCAGATGCTAACGAAAGGTTAGGGGCAGGCGCGATGCGCGTGCGTCAGTGGGCCGGCGGGAACGGCGCGAACGCATGACGCAAACTGTTGATAAATAACGTCCCAGAGGAAGGATATCCTTTGGCGGATTGCAGGGCGGCCCCCTGCGTGCGGCCATCGACATGCGATGACGGCAGGGGGCAGAAAAACCGGCCCATACCGGTTCAGGCGTTTCTGATCTGAAAAGTTTTGAAAGAATGCTGGTTTTTTGAAACGGGATGGCGCGCGGAGACTGTAGCGACCGGTTATTTCGAACCGGCTTTCTGCTTTTTGTCCGGTGTGCAGGAGGCCCCGGCGCAGCCACTGCATCCGCCACACCCGCCGCCGGTCCGCGGGGTCGCGCGTCGGGCCGCGATGGTGCGCCAGCGTTCGGGTGCGCCCATGCGCTGCAGCGTGGCTGCAATCATGCCCCATGCCGACAGGCGCGCGCGCGGGAACAGCCGTCCCGTCCAGTACAGGGCACATGCCACGACGGCGCAGGCCACAAGGATCGACTGGATCATGCCCCCGCCCTCAGAACAGCAGCGCGAGGCGGTAGGTCAGCAGCGCCATCACATAGGCCAGCGCGAACAGGTAGCCCGCCGTGATGGCGACCATGCGCCACGATGCGGTTTCACGCCGGATGACCGCAAGGGTCGCGACACATTGCGGGGCATAGACATACCACGCCAGCAGCGACAGCGCGGTCGCGACACTCCAGTGCGCGGGCAGCAGTTGCCCCAGCATCGCCGCCTGGTCCGTATCGGCGCCCGCATCCCCGATGGCATAGACGGTCGCAAGCGCGCCGACCGCGACCTCGCGCGCCGCAAGGCCGGGGATCAGGGCGACGCAGATCTGCCAGTTGAAGCCCAGCGGCGCGAAGACCGGCAGCATCAGGTGCCCGATCCGCCCCGCAAGGCTCCAGTCGATGGCGGGGCCGGTGGCCCCTGCGGGCGGCGCGGGGAAGCTGGACAGCGCCCACAGCAGCACCGTGAGCGAGACGATGGTCGTGCCCACGCGCATCAGGAAGATCCGCGCGCGTTCCGTCAGCCCCAGCAGCAGGTCACGCGGGTTGGGCAGGCGATAGGCCGGAAGCTCCATCAGCAGCGCCGCCTCCTGCCCGCGCCCACCACGCCGCGCGATGCGCGCCACCAGCAGGGCGGACAGGATACCCACCGCATACAGCCCGAACAGCACAAGCCCCTGCATGTTCAGGAACCCCCACACGGCGCGGTGGGGAATGAACGCCCCGATCAGCAGCGTATAGACCGGCAGCCGCGCCGAACAGGTCATCAGCGGCGCGATCAGGATGGTCACCAGCCGGTCGCGCGGGTTCTGGATGGTGCGCGTCGCCATGATGCCCGGCACCGCGCAGGCGAAGCTCGACAGCAGGGGGATGAAGGAACGCCCGCTCAGCCCCGCAAGCGACATGACCGGGTCCAGCAGGAAGGCCGCGCGGGGCAGGTAGCCCGATTCCTCCAGCACGAGGATCCACAGGAACAGGATCAGGATCTGCGGCAGGAAGGTCACGACGCTGCCCGCGCCCGCGATGACGCCATTGACCAGCAGGCTGCGCAATGCGCCTTCGGGCAGCAGGTGGCCCACCTGTTCGCCGATCCAGCCCATGCCCGCGTCGATCCCGTCCATCAGTGGCTGCGCCCAGGCAAAGACCGTCTGGAACATCACGAACAGCAGCACCGCAAGGATCAGTGGCCCCCACACCGGATGCAGCACCCAGCGGTCAAGCCGCTCCTCAAGTTCACTGGAGACCGGATGCGCGCGGGTGACGCAGTCGGCCAGGATACGCCGCACGACGGCATGCAGGTCCGTATCCGCGGGCAGGGGCACGGGCGGCGGCGGCAGTGGCGCGTCAAGCTGTGCCAGCAGGTCGCGCGCGCCATCGCGGCGGATCCCCACGGTGGCGACCACCGGCACGCCCAGTTCGGCGGCAAGGCGGGGCAGGTCGATTTCCATGCCCTTGCGCCGCGCCGCGTCGATCATGTTGAGCGCCAGCACCATGGGACGGCCAAGCTGGCGCATTTCCAGCACGAAGCGCAGGTGCAGGCGCAGGTTCGTCGCGTCGGCCACGCACACCAGCAGGTCGGGCGCGGCCTCCCCGCGATAGGTCCCGGCGCAGATGTCGCGTGTCACCGCCTCGTCCGGGCTTGTGGCGACAAGGCTGTAGGCCCCGGGCAGGTCCAGCACCCGGATGTCGTGCCCCTGCGGCGTGGTGAAGCGGCCTTCCTTGCGCTCCACCGTGGCGCCGGCATAGTTGGCGACCTTCTGCCGGCTGCCGGTCAGCAGGTTGAACAGCGCCGTCTTGCCGCAGTTCGGGTTGCCCACCAGCGCGATGCGCAGGGTGCGGGCCGGGGTGATCATGTTCATGGGTGTGACCCGGGCTGTGGGCCGGGGACGTGGACGATCACGCGCGCGGCCTCGTCACGCCGCAGGGCAAAGCGGGTGAAGCCGATGCTGACCGCGATCGGGTCGCCGCCCATGGGCGCGGTGGCCACGACGCGCACGGGTTCGTCCGGGACGAAGCCGAGTTCGCGCAGGCGGCCCGCCACCGGGTCGGGGTGACTGGCGTCTTCCACCCGATCAATGATGGCCTCCATCCCGCGTGGAAGTTCATTCAGTCGCATCTGTATCTCGCACACATACCCATATGGTATGGCGCGCCCAAAATGAAACAGGCCGGCCCGGGACCTGACAGGTTGCAAAGGGGCCATCCAGCAGTCCCGCCCGGGTCATGGCCCCGTGGATCGTCCCGTGGGCGATCCCGATGGCTGTGACCGGCGGGCATCCCTGCGCACCAGTCGCCGCAGGCAGCCGGCGCGCTGGCGCAGCGTTATGCGCCGGGAACGGGGTTTTTGAAACAGCCTCTAAGAATTAATCTTAATTTTTGGCACCAGCCTTGTCCATCGGCTTCCGGGCCTGTTGTAAGGGACCGCCCGCGCAACATCCCGAAAACCGGCAACGGGGTTTTGGGGAAGCGTTCTGAAAAAGCTTCGAAGGATGCCAGATTTTTGAAAGGAACTGGCCTCATGAAACGCCTGTCCCCGGACACTCACGTCGCACTGGGAACCGTGTTTCGCACCTCAGCCATGCCGTGCCAGCACATGAAAGAACGTGCCGCTGACATTGCCGCGCATCCCCCCCGCCATGCCCCGGTCCTCCCCATTGCCATCGCACAGATCCACCAGCGGCGTGTCGGTGCCGGGGGTGGTGATGGTGGCATAGTGGAATTCGTGCCCGCGCAGGTGCGTGCCCGCAGGCCCCAGCGCGCAGTCATGGCGCAGACGCGCCGCGCGGTAGCCAAGGTTCATCCGCCGCCGCGCGAACGAGGTTTCATGGTCCAGCAGCCCCACCATGGCATGTGTCTGCCCGTCGCGGTCGGTCAGGCTGGCCCCCAGCGTCATGAACCCGCCGCATTCGCCATGCACCCGCCGCGTGCGGGCGAAATGGCGCAGCCCGGCGTGAAAGCGCGTGGCGGCGGACAGGCGCGCGGCATGCAGTTCGGGATATCCCCCCGGCAGCCAGCAGGCGTCGCATTCCCCGTCCGGGGCCTCGTCCGCCAGCGGGGAGAAGAAGCGGATCTCCGCCCCCATTTCGCGCCATCCCATGACCATGTGCGCATACAGGAAGGAAAAGGCGGCGTCGTTGGCCACCGCGATCCGCTGTCCCGGCGGCGGCAGGGCGATGGCGGGCGTCCCCGGCGGGGTGTACGCCCCCGCCGCCAGCGCCAGCAGCGCGTCAAGGTCGAGGTCACGCTCCGCCTGCGTCGCCAGTTGCGCCAGCAGGGCCGCAAGCCCGTCATGTTCGCGCGCCTGCACCAGCCCGAGGTGGCGTTCGGGCATGCGCAGGTCGGGATTGCGCATGAACGCGCCCAGCACCGGCAGGCCGATGGCCTCGATCGCGCGGGTCGCCATGGCGCGGTGCCGGGCGGAGCCGACACGGTTGAGGATCACCCCCGCCACGCGCACGCCGGGGTCCAGCCGTGCAAAGCCCAGCGCGGTCGCCGCCGCCGACTGCCCCTGTCCCGATACGTCGAGGACAAGGACGACCGGCAGGTCGAAACGCGTCGCGATGTCCGACGGTGCGCCGCGTGCGCCATCGGGCGTGTCCAGCCCGTCGAACACGCCCATCGACGCCTCCACCACCACCATGTCGGCCGTCTGCTGTGCGCGCTCCATGACCGTGTCCAGCAGGACGGGCGGCATGGTCCAGCTATCGAGGTTGAGGCCGGGGCGGCCGGTTGCGGCCTCATGAAAGGCGGGGTCGATGTAATCCGGCCCGGTCTTGGCCCCGCCCACCCTTACGCCACGCGCGCGCAGGGCGGCCATGACCGCCAGTGTCAGCGTGGTCTTCCCCCCGCCCGAACGGGGGGCCGCGATCATCAGTCCCCGTGCCATCACGCCTGCCATCGTGTGTCCCCACCTGCTACATGCTGTTCCATCATGGTCCCCGCCCATACTGGAACGCCGCGATGACACATACCCGCAACACCCCCGATCCGGCCAGCCTGCGCCGGGGCTGGACCACAGGAAGCTGCGCCACGGCGGCGGCGCGGGCGGCGTGGGTGGCGATGCGGGGTGGCGATTTTCCCGATCCCGTCACCATCACCCTGCCCGCCGGGCAGGAAGTGGCCTTCAGCCTCGCCGCCCATGGCCATGACGGGGCAGGGGGCGCATGGGCGTGCGTCATCAAGGATGCGGGCGACGATCCCGACGTGACGCATGGCGCGCTGGTCCGTGTCGATCTGGCCCCCGCCGCGCCGGGGACGGGCATCACCTTTCGCGCCGGTCCCGGCGTGGGGACCGTAACCCTGCCGGGCCTGCCGATCGCGGTGGGCGAACCCGCGATCAACCCCGTCCCGCGCCGGATGATCCGCACCGCCCTGAACGAAGGGGACGGGCGGGTGCCGGACGTGCAGGTTACGGTTTCGGTCGCCGATGGCGAACGGCTTGCACGCCGCACGCTTAACGGGCGGCTGGGGATTGTCGGTGGCCTGTCGATCCTGGGGACGACGGGCATCGTCGTGCCGTTTTCCTGCGCCGCGTGGATCGACAGCATCCATCGCGGCGTGGACGTGGCGCGTGCCATGGGGCTTGTGCATGTGGTCGGCTCCACCGGCGATGTGTCCGAACGCGCGGCGCGGGCGCTGTACGGCCTGCCGGAGGAGGCGATGATCGAAATGGGCGATTTCGCGGGCGGGATGCTGAAATACCTGCGCCGCCATCCGGTGCCGCGCGTTACCGTGGCCGGTGGGGTCGCGAAGATCAGCAAGCTGGCGCAGGGGTTCCTTGACCTGCATTCACGGCGCGGGCGCGCGGACATGGCCGAACTGGCCCGCGATGCCGCGCGCGCGGGGGCGGATGCGGACCTTGCCGCACGGATCGCACAGACCCATACGGTCGCGGCGGCGTTCACGCTTACGGCAGCAGCGGAGATCGACCTTGGCGCCGTCATCACGCGCCGGGCGTGGGGTGTGGCGCGCGATGTGCTGGCGGGCAGTGGATGCGCCCTCGACATCCTGATGTTCGACCGTGCGGGCACGCTGGTTTCACGTCACGGTCCCCGTCCGGTCGATGAAGACGGATAAAACTGATAGAAGTTTCTGGGTGCCGCCTTTTTCCAAAAAGACGACGTTTCTCGAAGCTTTTTGAAAAAAGCTTCACCAAAAACTTCTTTAGGTTTTTATGAGCGGAAGCGGCGGTGGTAGTCGGGGTTATAGAGCGCGCTTTCGCGGAAATCATGCTGCCCCAGCGCGCGTCCCACCAGCACGAGGGCCGTGCGTTCGATGGGATGTTCCGCAAGTTGCGCGGTAATCGTGCCCAGCGTCCCGCGCAGTACCACCTGGTCGGGCCATGTGGCGCGGGCCACGATCGCCACGGGGCAGTCCGCGCCGTAAATCGGGGTCAGGTCGGCCACGATCCTGTCCAGTGCATGGATCGCAAGGTGGATCGCAAGGGTCGCGCCCGTTGCGCCAAAGGCCCTGAGCGTCTCGGTCTCCGGCATGGCCGACGCCCGGCCGCTGACACGGGTCAGCACGACGCTCTGCGCCACTTCGGGCATGGTCAGTTCACGGCCCAGCACCGATGCGGCGGCGGCAAATGCCGGGACGCCGGGTGTCATGGTCCACGCGATGGCGTGGCGGTCGAGCCTGCGGATCTGCTCCGCCACGGCGCTATAGACCGACAGGTCCCCCGAATGCAGGCGCGCGACATCGTGGCCCGCCGCATGGGCCGCGACATATTCCGCCTCGATCATGTCCAGCGTCATGGGCGCGGTATCCACCAGGCGCGCATCAGGCGGGCAGTGGGCCAGCATTTCGCGCGGGACGATGGACCCGGCGTAAAGGCAGACCGGGCATCGCGCCAGCAGGTCGCGCCCGCGCAGGGTCAGCAGGTCGGCGGCCCCGGGGCCTGCGCCGATGAAATGTACGGTCATGTATGCTCCGTTCGTGCAATGGCGCATGTGACGCGCCGGAAGGCCATGCGCGCCACGACCAGGCGCGCCCCGTCTCCCGCCGCCACAAGGGCGCAGCCTTCGGCGACCGAGGCGACGCCGTGCGCCGCCATAACCCGTGTCGAACGGGTGACGCAACGTGGCTGCGCCGCCAGCAGGTCGGCGTGGGAGACAACGCGCAGCGGCAGGCCCGCCTGTCGCGCCGCCGCGTGCAGAGCGGCGCAGTCGGCGCGGAAATCGGGAATGGCGATCAGTCCGGGCCGGCAGTGCGCCCGGCCGGTGGCCTCATGCAGGAGGGCGAGGATATCGTCCGCGTCGCATCCGCTGCCGCACCCGATGCCCGCCACGCACAGGCCCCCCGCATGCGTCGCCGGTGTCGCGGTCGCGTTCATGCGGCGGGGCGGGTGGCCGCGTACTGGGTGACCGTCATCGCCGGGCGGAAGGCGGACTGCGTGCCGACCTGTTCCACCCGTTCGACGCGCAGGCGCGAAAGGCTGCCGCCCCAGCGCGCATGCGCGGCCAGCAGCGCGGTCTCGCCTTCCAGCGTGACGGCATTGGCCACCAGCCGGCCGCCGGGACGCAGGGCGTCCCATGCCCCCTCCATCATGCCCGGATTGCCGATCCCGCCCCCCACGAAGACCGCATCGGGACGCGGCGTCTGCCGGTCATGCAATGCGGCAAGGGTCTCCAGCGCGCTGCCTTCGACAATGCGCAGCGCAGGCGTGCCCAGCGTCAGTGCATTATGCGCGATGCGTGCGGTACGCTCGCGGTTGCGTTCGATGGTGACGGCACGGTTGGCGGGATGGCACAGCATCCATTCGATGGCGATCGACCCGGCCCCGCCACCGATATCCCACAGCATCTCGCCCTGGCGCGGGGCAAGGGCGGACAGGGTGGCGGCGCGGATCTCGCGCTTGGTGATCTGCCCATCATGGGCGAACATGTCATCCGGCAGCCCCGTTGACAGCGGCAGGACCATCGCGCCGGGTTCGGCCACGACCTCGATCCCCATCAGGTTGAGCGGATTGATCCCCTCCGCCGTGCCCGCCGCCAGCGCGTCCGCGCGCATGTGCACGTGGCGTTCATAAGGACCGCCCAGCGCCTCGAGCACATGGATGACGGAGGGGCCAAAGCCGCGCGCCGTCATCCATTTCGCCAGCGTCACGGGCGAACGCCCGTCCGCCGACAGCACGATCAGGTGCGCGCCGGGCTGCAATGCGGGGGCCACCACCTCCATCGGGCGGCCACAGATCGACAGCACCGTCGTATCCTGCCGCGCCCATCCCATCCGCGCACAGGCCAGCGCGATGGAAGACGGGGAGGGGATGCAGGTCATCTCCCCCACCGGTATGTACCGGCACAGTGTGACGCCGATGCCAAAGCTGAACGGGTCGCCCGACGCCAGCACCACCACGCGCCGCCCGCGCCAGCGCAGCATGCGTTCGATCCCTTCGGATATGCTGGTGGGCCACATCAGCCGTTCGCCACGCATCAGCCCTTCGACCAGCAGCAGGTGCCGCCGTCCCCCCACGACCAGTTCGGCCGAGGCGATCAGTGCCTGCGCCACTTCCGACAGGCCCTCGACACCATCTTCGCCAATGCCGATAACATGCAGCCATGCGGGATGGGTCATTTCAGTCTCCTTGGGGGGTGGCAACGATGCGGGTACTGGTTCTGGGCGGCACGACGGAGGCACGGCTTCTGTGCCGCAGGCTCGAGGCGCCGGGATCCGGTTTCGCGGCCACGCTCTCCCTCGCCGGGGTGACGCGCGCGCCCGTCCTGCCACGGATGGAGGTGCGAATCGGTAGTTTCGGCGGGGTGGAAGGGCTCGCGCACTGGCTGTCGCACAATCGCGTGGCGGCCGTCATTGATGCAACGCATCCTTTTGCCGCGCGGATCAGCGCCAATGCGGTTGCGGCCTGCGCGCGCGCGGGCGTTGCGCTGGCGCGGGTGGAGCGGCCCGCATGGACCCCGTCGCCTGGCGACCGCTGGACCATGGTCCCCGACATGGCGGCGGCCGCGCGCGCCATCGGCCCCGCGCCGCGCCGTATCCTGCTGACGATCGGGCGCAAGGACCTGCTGGCGTTTCGCGACGTGGCGGCATGTGGGCATACGTGGCTGGTGCGCAGTGTCGATGCCCCGGACCCGGCGCTGCTGCCCATGGGGGCGCGCACGATTCAGGCGCGCGGCCCCTTCGACGTGGCGGCGGAGGACGCGCTGCTGCGGCGCGAGGGGATCGACCTGATCGTGACGAAGAATTCGGGTGGCGCGGCAACGGCGGGGAAGCTTGAGGCCGCGCGGGCGCTGGGGATTGCGGTCATCATGGTGGAACGGCCCGCAGTACCCCCCGCGACCGTGGTGGGGGACGTGGAGCATGCCATGGCGTGGCTGCGGTCGCGGGCCATCATTCACGAGGGATCGACCCTGCGCGACGTATAGAGCCATGGCTGCCCCTGCGGGCGCGGGATCAGGTGCGTGCGTTCGCAGCCGATCAGGACCAGCGTGCTCATGTCCACCTGTTCGGGATCGGCATGGGCGAGGTCATGCAGGATGACGCGTTCATCGGGGCGGCCGATGGCGCGGGCAAAGGCAACCGGGACGGTGCCGGGCAGCACGGCGCGCAGCACGTCGAATGCCTCCGCCAGTTGTCCGGGCCGGGCCTTTGAACGCGGGTTGTACAGCGCGATGACGAACCCCGCACCCGCCGCGGCGCGCAGGCGGTCATGCACCACCGCGCGCGGCTTGAGGTTGTCCGACAGCGACATGACGCAGAAATCCCCGCCCAGTGGTGCGCCAAGGCGGGCGGCGGCGGCAAGGACGGCGGACACGCCGGGGATGACCTGCACGTCGATGTCGCGCCATGCGGCGGGACCGTGGTCGATGGCCTCGAACACGGCGCTGGCCATGCCGAACACGCCCGCATCCCCGCCGGAGACGACGACCACCCGCCGTCCCGCCAGCGCCAGTTCCAGCGCATGGCGCGCGCGTTCAAGTTCGACACGGTTGTCGGTAGCGTGGCGCACCACGTCCGGCCCCGCCACGGCGCGCGCGACATAGGGGCCATAGCCGATCAGGTCCGACGCCTGCGCCAGTGCGGCGGCTGCCTGTGGCGTCATCTGGTCCGGCGCGCCGGGGCCGAGGCCGACGATGAACAGGCAGGGCGGGGAAGGGGGAGGCGTCTGGGTCATCTTACACCTGTGCGTCCGGGCACGAGGATGATGGAAAAATACGGCGCGCGTTCGCCCGCGTCCGACAGGGGCATGCAGCGCTGCTGTGCCTGTGTCGCGCGTTCGACATACACCGCCCGCCCGTCGCGCCCGGTGCGGCGCAGGGCGTTGCGCACCTTGGCCATGTTGCGGCCCAGCTTCATGATGACGGCGGCGTTCGCGCGTTCCAGCCACCCACACAGGCTGTCCTCGTCCAGTGTCGCGGGAATGACGCACAGCACGTCATCGCCATGGACCATCGGCACCTGCGCCTGCGACCAGCACCCGGCCATGCCGGTGATCCCCGGCACGATCTCGCAGCGAAAGCGTCCATGCAGGCGGTCAAACACATACATGGCCGAGCCGAACAGGAACGGGTCCCCCTCGCACAGGAGCGCCACGTCGCGCCCGGCGTCGAGGTGGGTTGCGATGTCTTCGGCGCAGCGGTCGTAGAATTCGGCCATCCGCGCGGGATAGCGCGGGTCGCTGACGGGGATTTCCACGGTGAAGGGATAGGCGAAGCGCAGCGCGATGACGTCGGGGGATAGCAGGTCGCCCGCGATTTCACGCGCATGGCCGGTGCGGTCATGGCGGGCGAACCATGCCGCGACCGGGCTTTCGCGCAGGATCCGCGCGGCCCTGAGCGTCAGGAGTTCCGGGTCCCCCGGTCCCATGCCGACAATGGACAGGCGGCCGCGTGCGGGGGCGGTGTTCATTCCGCCTCGCACGCAAGGGCGTTGACGGTGGCTGCCGCCATCGCGCTGCCGCCAAGGCGCCCGCGCACGATGATGAACGGCAGGTCCCCGAATTCGGCCAGCGCCTCCTTCGATTCGGCAGCGCCGACGAACCCGACCGGCATGCCGATGACCGCTGCCGGGCGCGGGGCACCCGCCTCGATCAGTTCCAGCAGGTGGAACAGCGCGGTCGGCGCGTTGCCGATGGCCACCACCGCGCCCGCCATGTCATCGCCCCACAGGTCCAGTGCGGCGGCAGAGCGCGTATTGCCGATCTGTCGTGCGATTTCGGGCGTGCGCGGGTCGCGCAGGGTGCAGATGACGGCATTGTCGGCGGGCAGGCGGGTGCGGGTGACGCCACGGGCCACCATTTCCGCATCGCACAGGATGGGCCGCCCCGCCCGCAGCGCGCCCTGTGCCGCGGCGGTGAAATCGGGCGACATGCGGATTTCGCGTGCGACGTCCACCATGCCGCAGGCATGGATGATACGGACCGCCACGCGGGCCTCGTCCGGGGTAAAACCGCTCAGGTCGGCCTCAGTGCGGATGGTCGCGAAGGAACGGGCATAGATCGCCGCCCCGTCATGGATATAGTCATAAGACCGCGTGGTGCCGGTCATGCCGGTGTTTTCTCCCCGTTCTGGTGTTGTGGTGTATCGGCCGAGGCACGCCCTTCATGCAAGAGGGCGCGTACCTGCGCCACGCCCAGCCCCCGCAGGAGCGGCAGGTCGGCCGCACGCGCATTGCGGCACAGGTCGTAACCCGCCCGCGCCGCCACCAGCGTGATGTCGCAGCGCCCGGGATTCGCGCATCCCTTGGCACATCCCGAGACATGCAGCCGCAGGCCCGAGGGCACGTCGGCGGCCAGCGCCAGTGCGTCCGCACTCACGTCAGCCTCCGTGCAGGCGCAACCCTGCCGCCCGATGCACGCGACGATACGCAGGCACGGGTCATGCGGGTCCGTGACGAACCCGCCGAGGTCCGGTGCAGTGGTACGTCCCGGCAGCACGATGGCCCGCCCCGGTCCCATCCGCAGGACGCCCGTGCCATCGCTGGCGCACCCTTGCGCCAGTTGCGACAGGTCGGCGGCCATCATCCGGCCCAGCGGCGGCGTCACCCCGTAACATCCCCCCGGCAGCGCACCGACCAGCGGCGGCAATGGCGGGGCAGGGCCGTCATCATGGGCCTCGGCCGGGATGCCGGCCTGCGCGAACAGGGTCATGCCGATGTCGCGCCGACGCAGCGGGCGGGCGGTGCCCCCGACCTGCACGAAGGCTTCGGCAAGGCGGATCATCAGGCCGGGGATCGCATCGGGCGCGCAGGCAGCGCGCGCATTGCCGCAGGTGATATGCCAGCGTCCGCCATGGGCGCGCGCGGTGATGTCGGCGCGGATCGCGCCTGCGGGCACGTATCCGCCGCCATCCACCCCCATGACGAATTTCGCGGGCAGCGCGGACAGATGGGTCGCCGCCGCAAGACGCGCATCAAGCGCGCGGGCAATGGGCAGGGTCCGCGCGTCACAGGCCGGGTCCAGCCCCGCCAGCGGCGACACCAGCACCGCGCGCCGCCGTTCGGAGGCGTCCTCCCCCCCCAGTCCGCAGGTGCGCAGTTCGCATGCGAACCGTGGCGCGGTGTCGGGCGAAAAGCCGCGCAGTTGCAGGTTCCCCCGGCTGGTCAGTTCGATGCGCCCGTTGCCAAGGCGTGTCGCGGCATCGGCGATGACCCCCGCCTGCGCCGCCGTCAGTTGCCCCAGCGGCGGGCGCACGCGCACCAGCCAGCCATCGGCGGCCTCCATCGGGGTGTGCAGGCCGGGGCACCATCCGCGTACGGTGGGGGACGTGCTCATGCGTCGGGGTCCAGCAGCATCGCCGCGCTGTTGGAACGTGGCCGCCACAGGCCCTGCCGCTGCGCCTGCGCCAAGCGGTGGCGGATGGCGGCGCGGGCGTCGGGGTTGGCGGTGGCGAGGAAGCGGTCCATTTCCGCATCATTGGCGATCGCGGCAAAGACAAGGTCGAACTGCCGGTCGAAGCGCGCGGGCACGGTGGCGGCGAAGGCGTGCAGGGTCGCCACCCCACGCGCGATTTCCGCCACCCCGCGATAGCCATGGCGACGCATCCCCGCAAGCCACGCCGGGTTGGTCAGGCGACCGCGCACGACGCGCGCGACCTCCTGCGCCGTGGCGCGCAGGCGCGGGGTGTCGGGGCGGGACGTATCGCCATGCAGCATGCGTGGCGTCCGGCCAAGGGCGGCAGCAGCAGCAGCCATGCCGCCCGCATGGGCCGCGATGTCCGGGCTTTCGAGGATGTCGATTTCCGCATGGTCCTGCACATGCAGCATGACGTCGGCGGCCCGGATGCGGCGTTGCAGGGCGTCGTCGTCGCGCGTGCCCTCCCGCGTGCCGCCATAGGTCCATGCCGATCCCGCCATCCACGCGCGGCCAAGGTCGTCACGCCCGTCCCACCCGTCGCGCGCCAGCATGTCCTCGATCCCGGTGCCGTAACACCCCGGCGCCGTGCCGAAGATGCGCGCCGTCGCCCGCAGCCGTGCCGCCCCCGTCAGGCCGCGCACGCCATGGGCCAGCGGGTTGAGGGCCGGGTCCTCGTCCCGGTCGGCGATGGCCTGCACCGCCTGCTCGAACAGGGCGATCTGCCCTGCGAACGCATCGCGGAACAGGCCGGAAATGCGCAACGTCACGTCCACGCGCGGACGGTCCAGCACCGCCATGGGAATGACTTCGATCCCGCGCACGCGGCCCGATCCGCTGTCCCAGACCGGGCGCGTGCCCATCAGCAGCAGTGCAAGGGCCAGGTCCTCGCCCCCCGTGCGCAGGCTCGATGACCCCCACAGGTCGATGATGATGGAAGACAGGTGATCGCCTTCGTCCTGCAGGTGCCCCTCCAGCAGCAGGTCGGCGGCGCGCTGCGCCAGCACCACGGCGGACCGGGTGGGGATGGCGCGCGGGTCCATCGCAAACAGGTTGCGCCCCGTCGGCAGCACGTCGGCGCGCCCGCGCGTGGGGGCGCCCGACGGGCCGGGCGGGACCATGCGCCCGTCCAGTCCCCGCAGCAGGGCGGAGGCCTCCGCCGTGCCGCAGTCATGCAGCCGCTCTTCAAGGTCGGCCGGCGCATCCGCCCCGCAGGCCCGCGCGATGGTGGTCGCGAGTGCGCGGGCATGCGGCGGCGGGCGGCCAAAGACATGAAGCCCGTCGCGGATCTGGAGGTCCTTCACGTCGCACAGATAGGCATCCAGCCGGGCCAGGGCCTCGTCCTCATCCTCGTCCAGGCGCGGGCCGCTTTCGTCGAGCAGGCCGAGGTCCCCCGCGCGTTGCAGGATTTCCCCGCGCAGGATCGCGCCGCGCCTGCGGTCCAGACCGTCGGCGGCGGCATATTCGTCGATCAGCCGTTCCAGTTCGGCGGTGCGGCCATCGCCATGGCCTGCCGCCATGACCGGGGGCGTCATGTGGCCGATGGTCACTGCCCCCAGCCGCCGACGCGCGGTCGCGGCCTCGCCGGGGTTGTTGACGATGAAGGGGTAAAGGACAGGCATCCCCCCCGCCAGAAGCGTGGGCCAGCATCGGGCCGAGGGCGCTGCCGCCTTGCCCGGCAGCCATTCCAGCGTGCCATGCGTGCCCAGATGGACCATCGCGTCGGCCCGCACCCCATGGCGCAGCCACAGGTAGAACGCGACATAGGCATGGCGTGGCGGCGTGTCGGGGTCGTGGTACCCACTTTTGCGGTCCAGCTTCGACCCGCGATCAGGCTGCAGCGCCATCGTGACATGGCCTAGCGTCAGGTGACGCAGGCACAGCGCCCCATCCACCACCGCCGGGTCCCCGGCCGGCGCGCCCCAGCAGGCGAGCAGGGCATCGCGTGCCTCCGGCGGCAGGGTGGCGAACAGGGTTTCATACTGTGCCAGTGTCATGAACGGCGTGGCCGGCGCGCGCGCCAGCAGGTGCGCCAGCGTGGTACTGTCGGGCGGGGTGTCGTGACCCGTGTCGTACCCTTCGGCGCGCAGCAGCGTCAGCAGGACTGACAGGCTGGCGAAACTGTCCAGTCCCACGGCATGGCCCGCCTGCCCGTCGCCACCGCCATCACGCTGTGCGCCGGGATAATCCGACAGGACGATCGCCACCCGCCGCGCGGCGGGCGACAGGTGGGCCAGTCGCGCCCAGCCTTTGGCACGGGCGGCGACGATTTCCAGCCCCGGGGGATAGGGGACATGGCGCGCGGGCAGGCCGGGGGCCGTTTCCTCCTTGAAGGAGATCGGCGCGCCGGGCATCCGCCCGTCAAGTTCGGGCAGCACCACCTGCATCGCAAGGTCCGCCTGCGACAGGCCGCGCGTGCTGTCGCGCCATGCCGCCTGCGTCACGCCGGGCTGCAGCGCCTGGATCACCGGCACATCGGCGATATCGAGGGCGGAGATGTCCGTCTCCTCCCCCCGCGCGGAAAAGAACGTCACGTTGACGATGACATCGGGCGGCGCATCCGTCAGCCAGTCGCGCACCATCGCCGCACATGTCCGGTCCTTGAGCGAGGCGACATAGAACAGGTCCGCCCCGATCCCGTGGCGCGCCAGCGTGTCCGACAGGGCAAGGATGGGGGCGATGTCACCCGCCAGCAGGTGGCTGCGATAGAACACGACGCCCGCGCGCAGGGGCAGCGCCGGGTCCGCCGCGCGCAGCAGGCCGGCGGGTGGCAGGGTTTCGGGCGGGGACGTGTCCGGCGCCGTCTCCGCCATGTCACCCTGACGCGCGAGGCCGGCCATCACGCGCAGGGCGGCGGCCATGTTGCGTGGCCCCCCCGCGCGCAGCAGCGCATCGAGGTGGTCCAGTGTCGCGGCGGGAATGGTCGACAGCGCGGCAAGGCGCGGGTCGGGGCGTGCATCGCCCGCCACCAGCGCCAGCGGGATGCCACCATCGCGGCAGGCGCGCGACAGTTCCTCCACCCCGTAGCGCCAGTATTCCATCCCGCCAAGCAGCCGTACCACCACGCAGCGCGAACGCATGAGGGTATCGGCCACGTACAGGTCGATCGACATGGGGTGGAGCAGGCGCGACAGGCTGGTGATGCGCACCGTGGCGTCACCCGCCGCCCCGGCATCGGCCGCCGCACGCAGGGCCAGCAGGTCGCTGTCGGAAAATGACAGGAACACGATGTCGGCGGGCGCATGGCCGAGGTCTTCGGCCACCGCGTCCTCGTCAAGGCTGCGGACCTCACGCGCCAGGAGATGCATGTGCGTCGTCTCTGTATTTCGTGCTCATGGTCATCGGCTCATGGCGGTTGCAACGGCATCAGGGGCGTTGATGGAAAATAAAAGTTTTCAGACAGTCTTTCAGGCCTGTTGCAGGTCCGCCTCGATCGTAGCGCGCGGCAGGCCCTTCTGCCCGATGATGACAAGGCTGCCGGTGCGCGGCGCGCCTTCGGGCAGGGGACGGTCGAACTGGTGGCGGAAACGGCTGCCCACGCCCTGTACCGCAAGGCGCATCGGCTTGCCCCGCACTGCGGCGAATCCCTTCATGCGCAGGATGTCATATTTTTCCGCCACATGCGCCAGGTGCGTGACAAAGGCGTCGGCGCTGGCCTGTTCGGGGATGGTGGCGACGAAGCTTTCGAAATCGTCATGCTCATGCTCGCCCCCTTCCGCGTCGTGGTGGGAGGGACGGGCCGACAGGTCATCTTCCGCCGCCGCATCCATGCCGAGCAGGACGACGGGATCGACCTGCCCGTCCACGGCATGCACGATCTTGACCGCGCGGGGGATCTCCGCACGGATCTCGCGCTCCACCATGGCGATCTGTTCGGGCGTCATCAGGTCGGTCTTGTTGATGACGACCATGTCCGCCGACAGCAACTGGTCCTCGTACACTTCGGCAAGGGGATTGTCGTGGTCCAGTGACGGGTCGGCCTGGCGCTGGCGTGCAATTTCGTCCGGGTCATCGGCGAAACGCCCGGCGGCGACGGCGGGGCCATCGACCACGGTGATGACGCCATCGACGGTCATGCGCGTGCGCACCGTGGGCCAGCCAAACGCCTTGAGCAGCGGCTTGGGCAGTGCAAGGCCGGAGGTCTCGATCACGATATGCTCCGGCGGCTCGGCCCGGTCGAGCAGGGCCTCCATCGTCGGCAGGAAATCGTCCGCCACGGTGCAGCACAGGCAGCCATTGGTCAGTTCGACGATATCCTCGTCCCGGCAGCCTTCCACCCCGCATGAACGCAGCGTCTCGCCATCAATGCCCAGCGTGCCGAATTCGTTGACGACAATGGCGATGCGCCGCCCGCGCGCCTGCGACAGCACATGGCGCAGCAGCGTCGTCTTCCCCGCGCCGAGGAAGCCGGTGATGACGGTGACCGGCACCTTTGCACGGGCGGCAGGGGCACGGGAGGGGGAGGGTGTGGTCATGAACTTTGCTCCGTCAGGAGGGAGGCGGGAAAACGGCCCAGCACCATGTCCGACAGCGAGGCCGGGCGGCGCGAGGGCATGACGCTGCCGCTGCGTGAGGCGGCATAGGCGGCAAGGTAGGTCATCAGGTCGTCGGCCTTCTCCGGGCCGAGATGGCCGAGCAGCCATCCCCATTTCCCCGGCATGGCGACGATGGCGGTGCAGCCACGGTCGCACGCGGCAAGGCATCTGACCTCATGCACCACGACACTGGTGCCCTGCGCGCGTTCGCGCATCGCCTCGTGCAGGTCGCGCCCGGGTGGTGGCGCGCCGACCGGCAGGCCGCGCAGGCAGGTGACGCAGACATGGATGTGGATGGCAGGGGTGTCGGAACCCGGTGGGGGAAGGGGGACGTCGCCTGTGGTCATTGCACGTTCATCCTGCGCTGTCGTCGCCTCATCCCGGATGGGGGATGTGGACATGGCCGGGGTGCATCGACCGTGCGGCATCACGTACGATGCGCGGCGCGGACATCAGGACGTCATCGCATTCCAGGCACCCCGCCGGACCTGCGACACCAGTAATCGTGCCATGTCCCGCAAGGGCGGGGCATGACGATGATGGCAGGTCTCCTGACTTGTGGCCGGGACAGGGACTGGGGTGTCCGTGCCCGCGCATCCGGCGTCTTCCCGGCCATGGGGGCCAGTGACGTGCCGCGCCATGTCGGACATATGCCGGACACGGGCGACCTGCCGGGCGCTTGACGCCACTTACAGTTGCGGGGGCAGCGACGGCATTGTGTGCGGCGGCCTGCCGCGCCACGCACCGTACTTCCCTGTTTCATCCCTTGCGGGAACCATCACGCGGGCTTTTATACGCCCCCGCCATGCAGAGTCAAAACGCTGCAATCCCCCCTGTTTCACGCACCCGCCATCGGTTGTGGAATGTCAGGACGGTCCGTGTGCATGGCGCGATGTCGAGGGCCGCGAACGCCGCCGCATCCGCGCCAAGCGTCGCCAGCACAAGCGCGCGTATGACCAGCGCATCCGCGACAAGCGCCATTTCCCCGCGATCGGTGGGACAGCATGACAGCCATGCCGCCGCGCGCGCCAGCACGTCGCGCAGGCTTTCGCCCCCCGGTGGGGCGAAGTGCGGGTCCGTGATCCACGCCGCCATGTCCTGTGCGGGCAGGTCACGCAGGGCGCGCCCCTGCCATGCGCCATGGTGGCGCGCGCGCAGGGCGCGGTGGGGCAGGGGCGTGCGCCCGGTCCAGCACCCGACCTGTGTGGCAGCGTCATCGCCACAGGTGACGGGAGTATCCGTACACCAGCGCGCGGCCTGTCCGGGGGGCAGGGCGGGCAGGTCGTCATGGGTGGGAATGATGGCGCGGCGCAGGCAGTCGGGCGCGGGAAGGGACAGGCAGGTCAGGTGCATGGCAGACTTTGGTTTCGTGTGCAGGAGAAGGCGTGTTCTTTTTTTGAAAAAAAGAACCAAAAAACTTCTGTTCTCTTAAGGGATTGTCTGAAAATGCCGTTCGGAAGACATCTGGTGGATTTATAAAGGTTTTTGGTGAAGCTTTTTTCAAAAAGCTTCAGATAACATTGCTTTTTGAAAAAGACGCCACCCAGAACTTTTTATGTTCTCCTCCGTCAGCCCGCGCGACGCAAACACTCTGCGTTCTTGCATCCACAAAGGGAAGTCATGGTTCCCTGCCACCGACCATGCATGCCCGCTGCCCGGTGTGAAGCGTTTGCCGATGGTCGTGAAATCGGTTAGTCGGGGATCACGACTGATCAGGGAGTGCATTTGCCATGAACCACACATCTTCCGTCCTGCCCACGGGCGGCCTGTCCTCCGCACCTGCCGCGATTCCGGTTCGTGACCTGCTGCCCTGGGCGGCGTTCGGCCTCGTGATCGCGTCACTGCTGCTGTATTTCGTCGGCGCGGAACAGGGCGCGACCTCGCTGGTGTCGGGACATTATGTCCATGAATTCGTCCATGACGGACGCCACCTGCTCGGCTTCCCCTGCCACTGATCCGTTCCGGCGCCTGCCTGTCCTGACGCCCGTGCGGGTGTCAGGACGGTGCGGGCCTACCCCTCGCGCGTGTTGACGACGATGCGGCCGCGGATGTTGCCCGCAAGCAGTTGCGGCGATGTCGTGATCGCCTGTTTCAGGGTGATCTCCGCGCAGATCGAATCGACCAGTGCGGGGTCGAGGTCACGTTCCAGTCGTGCCCATGCGGCCATGCGCTGCTCCCGCGGGCACATCACGCTGTCGATCCCGCGCAGGGTAATGCCACGCAGGATGAACGGCGCGACCGTCAGCGGCAGGTCCATCCCCGCCGCCAGTCCGCACGCGGCGACAACGCCGCCGGGCCGCATGCTGGCGCACAGCGCGGCAAGCACCTTTCCCCCTGCGACATCAATGGCCCCGCTCCACCGTGCGCTCTGTAGCGGGCGGGGGGTATAGGTCAGGGCCGAACGTCCCACGACCTCGGCCGCGCCCAGCCCGCGCAGGTAGTCCGTCAGGCTGTCACGTCCGGTCACGGCCACCACCCGATATCCCAGACGCGCCAGCAGGGCGATGGCGATGCCGCCCACGCCGCCCCCCGCCCCGGTCACGACGATGTCGCCATCGCCGGGGGTGACGCCCCCCTTCTCCAGCGCCATGACACACAGCATCGCGGTATAGCCGGCCGTGCCGATGCCCATGCACTGCCGCGCGGAAAAGCCACGCGGGCGTGGCAGCAGCCATTTGCCATGCACGCGCGCCATCTGCGACAGGCCACCCCAATGCTCCTCCCCCAGTCCCCAGCCATTGGCGATCACCTGGTCGCCGGGGCGATGGACGGGGTCGTCCGAGGCGAGGATTTCCCCCGCCAGGTCGATGCCCGGGATCATGGGGAAACGCCGCACCACCGGGCCACGCCCGGTAATCGCCAGCGCGTCCTTGTAATTGAGGGAGGAATAATCGACGCGTACCGTGATTTCGCCTTCTGGCAGGTCGGCGGGGTCAATGCTGCGTACGCTGGCGCGCGATCCCGCGCGGGTCTTGTCGATCATGATGGCGTTGAACATCGGCGCGCTCTCCGGCGGGTCATGGCAGGCAGGGATGTTCCCCTGTCCAGATTGCGGTCCGTAACCTGTGGCGGATCAGGATAAAACGAACAGATATCAATAAGTTGTACAATTTCAGGAGAGGTCGTCCGCCGCGCCCCGTCCGCACATGGGGGCCGTGTGGGCACGCGGCCGCCGGGCGTGCGGACGCGCGATAGGCGCAGGTTTTGCGACGCCTGTGCAGCGACATCCGCGTGAACTGTCTGTTTTGTGATCTGGATATGTGCTGCGCTGGTGCGCTCATGCGAATATGGCGCGACATGTGCGCACATGATGGATCGGGTAACGAAAGCAGGAAACCGATGACAGCCTATTGCAACACACAGCTCTATATCGACGGGTCATGGACCGATGGCGCGACGGGATGCACGATCGACGTGATCAACCCCGCCACGGCGGAGGTGATCGGCCATGTCGCCCATGCCACGGCGCAGGACCTGCGTCGTGCGCTGGATGCGGCGGCCCGTGGCTTTGCGACGTGGAGTCGCACCTCCCCGCTGGAACGCTCTGACATCCTGCGCCGGGGGGCCACGCTCCTGCGGGAACGCAGCGGCGACATCGCGACCCTGATGACGATGGAACAGGGCAAGCCCGTGGGCGAGGCACGGATCGAACTGCTGGCCGCCGCTGACGTGCTCGACTGGATGGCCGAGGAAGGCCGCCGCACCTATGGCCGCATCGTCCCCGCCCGCACGCCGGGCGTGATGCAGGAGGTGATCCGCAGTCCCGTCGGGCCGGTGGCCGCGTTCTGCCCGTGGAATTTCCCCGTCAACCAGGTCGCGCGCAAGGTGGGCGCCGCGCTGGCGGCGGGATGTTCGATCATCGTCAAGGCGGCGGAGGAAACCCCGGCGTCGCCCGCGGCCTTCATCCGCGCGCTGGCGGATGCGGGTGTGCCGGCGGGTGTGCTGGGACTGGTCTATGGCACGCCTGCGGAGATTTCGGAGACGCTGATTGCCGATCCCGTCATCCGCAAGGTCACGTTTACGGGGTCTACCCCGGTGGGCAAGCACCTTGCCGCCCTTGCGGGCGCGCACATGAAGCGCGCGACGATGGAACTGGGCGGCCACGCGCCGGTCATCGTCAGCGCCGATGCGGACATGGACCGCGCGGTGTCGCTGCTGGCGGGGGCGAAGTTCCGCAATGCGGGGCAGGTGTGCATCGCGCCCACGCGGTTCCTGGTCGAACGTCCCGCCTATGACACGTTCGTCAGCCGTTTTGCCGAGGTCGCATCGGGCCTGCGCGTGGGCGATGGCCTGGCGGAGGGGACGCAGATGGGGCCGCTGGCCAATGTGCGGCGCGTGGACATGATGGAAACGCTGGTGGCCGACGCGCTGGAACAGGGTGCGCGCCTTGCCGCCGGGGGCAAGCGCATCGGCAATACCGGCTATTTCTTTGAACCCACGGTCCTTGCCGATGTCACGACCGACATGCGCATCATGAACGAGGAACCTTTCGGCCCGATCGCGCTGATGGCGCCGTACGATACGCTCGACGCCGCCGTGGCGGAGGCGAACCGCCTGAATTACGGTCTGGCGTCGTATGCCTTTACCGGGTCGGGGCGCACGGCGGCCATCCTGCGTGACCAGATGCGCGCGGGCATGCTGACGATCAACCATATCGGCCTGGGCCTGCCGGAAATCCCGTTCGGGGGGATCGGGGATTCGGGCTATGGCTCCGAAGGCGGGACGGAGGCGCTGGAGGCCTATCTGGACACGCGCCTGGTGACGGTGCGGGCGTACGGCTGACGGAACGTTCCGGATCAGGCGTGCGCGTAAAAGGGGGCTGGTGTGACATCGCGTGGCTACCGCTGCGCGATGTGATCGTGATGAGGTAGCCTTTCATTTGTCCTCGTACAAGCAAGGGGTACCGCCATGGTGGATGCACCGACTTCATCTTCATCGCTGGCCGACCTGTGGAAAGCACGTTACCGCCAGCCGCCGCCCGATGTGGCATTGCCCGAAAACACGGTCGTGCGTGGCCTGATGGCCCATCGTTCCGTGCGCGCCTTCTCCCCGGCCCCCGTGCCGCAGGGCGCACTGGAGGCGGCGATCGCGGCGGCGCAGTCGGCATCGAGTTCGTGCAATTTCCAGGCATGGAGCGTGATTGCCGTCACCGACCCGCAACGCCGCGCGCGCCTGGCAAAGCTGGCGGGGGATCAGGCCTTCATCGCGCAGGCGCCGCTGTTCCTTGTGTGGGTGGCGGACCTGTCGCGGCTGGAACATGTGGCCGATGCGCGTGCGCAGCCACATGTGGCGCTGGATTACCTCGAAAGCTTCACCATGGCGGTGGCCGATACGGCATTCGCGGCACAGAACGCGGCGGCGGCGTTCGAATCCTTCGGCCTTGGCATCGTCTATGTCGGCGCGGTGCGCAACGAACCCGGTGAAATCGCCTCCGAACTGGGCCTGCCGCCACGCACTGTCGCCGTCTTTGGCATGTGCGTGGGCCATCCCGACCGCAAGCACCCGACCGCGATCAAGCCGCGCCTGCCGCAGTCGGCGGTGCTGCATCATGAGAAATATGCGGGTGGGGAGGCGGAAGTCCCGGCCTATGACGCCACCATGACCCGGTTTCGCACCGAGCAGGGGCTGTCACCACAGGACTGGTCCACCACCGTGATCGGGCGCATCCGCGATGTGCAGGCGCTGCACGGGCGCGACCGCCTGCGCGAGGAATTGGTGCGCAGGGGGTTCGAACTGCGCTAGGATCTGGGAATAAAAGTTTCTGGGTGCCGCCTTTTGATCGAAAAAGGCGGTGTCTTTCGAAGCTTTCTGGAAAAAAGCTTCACCAAAAACCTTTGATGTTTTCAGGTCAGGCCCTGACAGTGGCCTCCTGGCCGATCGGGCAGGGTGGGGGCCATGACGGCCATGGGCTTGACCTGCGGGATATTCTAGGGAAGTTGTGTCTGTTTCCCGTCCGGATGCGCAAAAAACAGCCCGGCACGTCGCCGTGGCGGCCGCGCATGATGAAAGAGAATAATGGTCATGGACAGCGTCAGTACACTCCGTTTCACGCTTTCACCGAATCCTTCTCCGGTTTCGCCGGAGCGTCGGGCGGAGGTATTGGCCAACCCCGGATTCGGAAAGATCTTCACCGATCACATGGCCATCATCCGCTATACCGAGGGGCAGGGCTGGCACGATCCCGTGATCCGCGCCTATGCGCCAATCAGCCTCGACCCCGCGGCGGCGGTGCTGCATTACGCGCAGGAAATTTTCGAGGGGATGAAGGCATACCGCACGGCGCAGGGCGGGATTTCCCTGTTCCGTCCCGACGCCAACGCCCGGCGTTTCCGCAAGTCGGCCGAGCGCATGGCCATGGCCCAGTTGCCCGAGGACCTGTTTGTCGATGCGGTGTGCCAGCTTGTGACGGTGGATCGCGAATGGGTGCCCGCCCGTTCCGATGAAAGCCTGTATATCCGCCCCTTCATGATCGCGAGCGAGGCGTTCCTGGGCGTCAAGCCCGCGTCGGAATACCTGTTCATGGTCATCGCCTCCCCCGTGGGCGCCTATTTCGGGGAGCAGGCCGTCAGCGTCTGGGTGTCCGAATACTGCCGCGCCGCCCCCGGTGGCACGGGCGAGGCGAAGTGTGGCGGCAATTACGCCGCAAGCCTGATGGCGCAGAAGGAAGCCAAGGGCCATGGCTGCGCGCAGGTGCTGTTCCTTGATGCGGTGGAACGCCGCTGGATCGAGGAAATGGGCGGCATGAACGTGTTTTTCGTCTTTGATGACGGATCGGTCGCCACCCCGCCTCTGACGGGTACGATCCTGCGTGGCATCACGCGCGACTCCATCCTGCGCATCGCGCGTGACGGGGGCCTGACGGTGCGTGAGGAACCCTATGCGATCGACCAGATGTATGCCGATGCCGCCAGCGGCCGCCTGCGTGAGGTGTTCGCCTGCGGCACGGCGGCGGTGATTTCCCCCATCGGGCGGTTCCGTGGCAAGCAGGGCGAGGTCGTGATCGGCGATGGCATCAGCATCGGCCCGGTGACGGAAAAGCTGCGCACCAACCTGATCGCGATCCAGCGCGGCAATGCGCCCGACCCGTATGGCTGGGTGCACAAGGTCATCTGAACCGCACCACCCATGATGGGGGGAGGGTTTCATGGAAATGCGCGTCCGGAATGGACGCGCATTTTTCATATGGAAAGCCCTGAAAGTATCAAAAGTTTTTGGTGAAGCTTTTTTTCAAAAAGCTTCGAAGAACGCCGCCTTTTTGAAAAAAGGCGGCACCCAAAAACTTTTATTCCTTAAGTGTCCTTCACTCCGCCGCGGGTTCGCCCTCGGGCATGGGGACATACAGGCGGTTGCCGCCTTCGCGGAACTCCTCCTTCTTCTGCGCCATCCCCGCCTCCCGCGCGGCATTGTCACGCAGGTCGTGGCTGATGCGCATGGAGCAGAATTTCGGCCCGCACATCGAACAGAAATGCGCGCTCTTGTGCGCCTCGCGCGGCATGGTCTCGTCATGGTAGGCGCAGGCCGTATCGGGGTCGAGCGACAGCCTGAACTGGTCGTTCCAGCGGAAGTCGAACCGCGCGCGGCTGATCGCGTCATCGCGCAACTGCGCCGCCGGGTGCCCCTTGGCAAGGTCGGCGGCGTGGGCGGCGATGCGATAGGTGATAACGCCGGTCTTTACGTCGTTGCGGTCCGGCAGGCCCAGATGTTCCTTTGGCGTGACGTAACACAGCATCGCGGTGCCGAACCATCCGATCATGGCCGCGCCAATGCCCGACGTGATGTGGTCATATCCCGGCGCGATGTCGGTCGTCAGCGGGCCAAGCGTGTAGAACGGGGCTTCGCCACATTCGCGCAACTGCTTTTCCACGTTGACCTTGATCTTGTGCATGGGCACGTGGCCCGGCCCCTCGATCATCACCTGGCAGCCCTTCGCCCACGCGATTTTCGTCAGTTCGCCCAGCGTCTCAAGCTCCGCGAACTGGGCCGCGTCATTGGCATCGGCGATGGAGCCGGGACGCAGCCCGTCGCCAAGGGAGAATGACACGTCATAACGGCGCATGATGTCGCAGATTTCGGGGAAATGTTCATACAGGAAGCTTTCGCGATGATGGTGCAGGCACCACCCCGCCATGATCGACCCCCCGCGTGAGACGATGCCCGTGACACGGTTGACCGTCAGCGGCACATGGCGCAGGCGCACGCCGGCATGGATGGTGAAATAGTCCACGCCCTGCTCGGCCTGTTCGATCAGCGTGTCGCGGAAGATCTCCCACGTCAGGGCTTCGGGCACGCCGCCGACCTTTTCCAGCGCCTGGTACAGCGGCACCGTGCCGATCGGCACGGGCGCGTTGCGGATGATCCAGTCGCGGATGTTGTGGATGTTGCGCCCGGTAGACAGGTCCATCACCGTGTCCGCGCCCCAGCGGATGGACCAGACCATCTTCTCCACTTCCTCCGCGACGGAGGAGGTGACGGCGGAATTGCCGATGTTCGCGTTGACCTTCACCAGGAAGTTGCGCCCGATGACCATCGGCTCAAGTTCGGGGTGGTTGATGTTGGCCGGCAGGATCGCCCGTCCCGATGCGATTTCGGAGCGCACGAATTCCGGGGTGATGAAGGCGGGGATGTCCGCCCCGAAATCCTCCCCGTCCGCGCGGCGTGCCTCAGCACCCGCCACCATTTCCGTCCGGCCCAGGTTTTCGCGGTGCGCGGCATAGATCATCTCGTCCGTGATGATGCCCGCGCGGGCGAATTCGAACTGCGTGACCTTTGTGCCGCGCCTGCCCTCGCGCACCACATGCGGCGCGGGGCAGGGGGGGACAAGCTGCTCGCCCGCGGCGAAGCCGTTATCTTCGGGCCGGACGGCGCGCGGGGTCACGGTGATGGTGTCGCGCGCTGCGATCCAGCCCTCGCGGATGCGCGGCAGGCCCTTGTTCACGTCCGTATGGGCGGGGGAGGCGGTATAGGGACCGGACGTGTCATAGACGCGCACCGGCGGTTCGTTGGCCGAGGGTTCCAGCGCGATTTCGCGGAACGGCACGCGGATGTCCGGGCGGCCGGTGGGGGAAGACCACGCCTTGACCGAGCCCTGTATCGGGCCGGTGGTGACATGGTCGGGAGAGGAAGGCGGGACAATCTTGTTCATGACAGGACACCTCGTGTTTCTCTCCGACAGGGGAAGGGGAGAAACCGGAAGGTGGTCCTGCGGGCGTGGATCGCGGCGGAGGGCCTGTTTTTTCCGATGTCACACCAGTCCCTCCGCCGGTATGAACCGGATCAGGTTCCCCGGGCGCGCCATGCGCCCGGCAGGGTCCCCGCATCCACGCCTCGGCGGCGTGCCAGCGGTATCTCAGCCCCTTTGACGGGACTCCCCTTGGTAGGTGCAGGATCGGCAAAGCCGCGCGCATTGTCAATCACCATGGGCATCAGACAACAGGATGTGAAAAATATGCCCGCCCGGTATCAGCATCGGGGCGGAGTAGGGTAAAAGGGCAAGGGAAATCAGAACGGAAGACAGGCCGATGACCACCCGACCGATCCCCACCCGCATTGCGCAGGGCCGTGGCGGCGAACCCGCCGATACCGTCATCCGTGGCGCACGCCTGCTTGATCTGGTGACGGGGGACCTGCTGGACGGTGATATCGCCATCTGTGGCGACACCATCGTCGGCACGCTGGACCATTACGAGGGACGCCATGTCATTGAGGCACGGGGCCGTATCGCGGTGCCGGGCTTCATCGACACGCACCTGCATGTCGAATCCTCGCTGATCACGCCGTTCGAATTCGACCGCTGCGTCCTGCCGCACGGGGTGACGACCGCGATCTGCGACCCGCATGAAATGGCCAATGTGCTGGGGCGCGCGGCGCTGGAGTATTTCGTGGCCGCCGCGTCGCGGGTGGTGATGGACCTGCGCGTCAACCTGTCAAGCTGCGTGCCATCCACCGCGTTGGAAACATCGGGCGCGTGCCTGTCGGCCGCCGACCTGGTGGAATGGCGCGACCACCCGCAGGTCATCGGCCTTGCGGAGTTCATGAACGTGCCCGGCGTGATCAATGGCGATCCGGGCTGCATGGAAAAGCTGGCGGCCTTTGCGGGGCGGCACATCGACGGGCATGCGCCGCTGCTGCGCGGGCGGGCGCTCAATGCGTACCTGTCGGCGGGGATTTCCACCGACCATGAGGCCACGACCGCCGCCGAGGCGCTGGAGAAGGTGCGCAAGGGCATGACGGTGCTGATCCGCGAGGGATCGGTGTGCAAGGACCTGCGCGCGCTTGTCCCGCTGCTGACGCCCGCGACCTCGCCGTTCTTCGCGTTCTGCACCGATGACCGCAACCCGCTGGAAATCGCGCATGAGGGGCACCTGGATTACCTGATCCGCCTTGCGATCGCCGAAGGTGTCGAACCCGTCGCCGCCTATCGCAGCGCCTCGCTCAGTGCCGCGAATGCGTTTGGGCTGCGCGACCGCGGGATGATCGCGCCGGGATGGCGGGCGGATATCGTGCTGCTTGACGACCTGCGTGAATGTCGCGTCTCCGACGTGATCGCGGCGGGGCGCGTGGTCGATGACGCGCTGTTCGCCGCGCGCGAGGTCATCGCGCCGGTGGGACTGGACAGCATCAGCCTGCCCGCCCCGGTCGGTGCCGCCGACATGGCGCAGGCGGGCGATGGCGTGCAGGCCCCGGTGATCGGCCTGATCCCCGGACAGATCATCACCGAATTCCTGCGTGCCGACATGCCGGTGCGCGACGGTGTGGTGCAGGCCGACCCCGCCCGCGACATCGCGCGCGTCTGCGTGGTGGCGCGACACGGGCATAACGACAATATCGGGCGGGGCCTGGTGAAGGGATTCGGGCTGAAGTCCGGGGCGCTGGCGTCGTCGGTTGGCCATGACAGCCACAATATCTGCGTGGTCGGGATCGACGGCGCGGACATGGCCGCCGCCGTCAACCATCTGGAAACCACGGGCGGCGGCTTTGTCGTCGTGCGCGACGGGCGGGTGGTGGCAGACCTGCCGCTGCCGATCGCGGGCCTGATGAGCGACGCCCCGTTCGAGCAGGTCGCCTCCCGGCTGGAGGTGCTGCGCGCCGCCGCGCGCGGGTTGGGCTGCACGCTGGATGAGCCGTTCCTGCAACTGGCGTTCCTGCCGCTGCCCGTGATTCCGCACCTCAAGATCACGGATTTCGGGATGGTGGATGTCGATCGCATGGCCCTGCTGTAGGATGCGCGGATAACCGATGGCACAGGACATGACGGCGCACGGCGACAGCCCCTCCCTCACGCGGCCACAGGCCACGGCGACGCTGCGTGCCTATCGCGCCGACTGGACGCATTTCGCCGCATGGTGCGCGCAACACGGGGTGCGGCCCATCCCGGCCACGGCAGGGGATGTCGCGGCGTATCTGGGCTCCCTGCAGGACTATGCCCCTGCGACCATCCGCCGCCGCCTTGCCGCGATCGGCAAGATGCACCGGTTCAACAACCAGCCGTGGAAGGTCAGCGATCCCGTCATCCGCGCCGCTTTGCACGCCGCGCTGGAGGCCGCGACGCCACAGGTCGCGCCCCGGCCGGAAATCCTGACACCGGCGCAGTTGCGGGCCATGGTCGAACGCTGCGACGACAGCGCGCGCGGCCGGCGGGACCGCTGCCTGCTGGTCTTCGGGTTCGCGGGCGCGCTGCGGCGTTCGGAACTGGTGGGGCTGATGGTGGAGGACGTGCGCATCGTACCGCATGGCGTGGTGCTGCATGTGCGCAACCGCGCGGCGTCCGTCCGCGCAGGTGCGGACGACATGTCGGAAGGGGAGGACGTCACCATGCCGCAACGTCCCGATGACCTGCTGCTCTGCCCCGCCGATGCGTTTGCCGCATGGCAGAAGGTGGCGCATCGCCAGACCGGGCCGCTGTTCCGGCCCATTTCCAAGGGCGACCGGGCCGGGGGGCGTGCGCTGACCCCCTTTGCCGTGACGCGCATCCTGCAACGGCGCGCGGCACTGGCCGACCTTGATGCGGGATATGCCGCCCGGCTTAGCGCGCATGCCCTGCGGGCGGGCCATATCGTCGATGCCCTTGCACGTGGCGTTGATGTGGAGGAGGTGCGCCGCCATACCCGTCACCGTGACCCGCGCGGGATGCTCGTCTACGTGCGGGCCAGCGCGCCATGACCGAAAACCTGCGTTTCCCGTGGGCCGACCTGCCGCCGGTAAAGGGCGATGAACCGCTCTCCGACTCCACGGCACCCATCACTCCCGCGCCACGCGGGCGGCGCGGGCGCAGGCCCCTTGCGGCATGGCGCGACGCGGCGGCGGAGGGGTACTGGCAATGGTGGCACCTGCTGGTCCATGGCCCGATCACGGCGGTGGACGATTTCGCCGCCACGGCGCGCGGGCGCGGCCTGATCCCGTGGCCCTTTGACGGGGAACGGGTGGAGGAGGACATGTTCGCGCTGGCGATTGGCGATGGCGCGTCCGCGCATACCCGCCGTGGCCTGTCGATCGAGGGATGCCGCATCCTCGCGCGGCAGTTCCGTGACGCGGCGGAGGTCCGCCATTCGCACAACCTGATGCGCATGGACCGTCCCTGCGTGCTGGATTTCCATGCGCTGGTGCCCATACCGCCCTCCATCCTGCGACTGGGGGCGACGCATCCCGATGCGCTGTCATGGCTGCGGCGGCACTGGGGCACGGCGGAGGCCCCGCGCAACGTGCAGCGCCTGGTGGGGCGCAAGGCGGGACGTCGCCTGCCCAACGGGCACAAGCCCGTGGTCTATGGTTTCTTTACCCCCCGTGCGGAGGCCCCCGAACCGCTGGTCGCAGCGGTGCGTGCGCGCTGGCCGGACCTGTCCTTCGCCCTGTCGGCACGGGACATGGCGTAATGGCGCAGTATGACCTGTTCGAGGAGGATGGCCGCCCGGAACCCGTCATCCGCATGGAGGCGTACCAGGGTGGCCTGACGCACCTGCTGGCGCTGGCGCAGGCGCGGCGGATCGATATCCGTGCGCTCGACCTTGTCGCGCTGGTGGACCAGTTGACGGTCGCCATCCGTACCTCGTCCTCGCTCCCGCTGGGGCGCAGGGCGGAATGGGCGGTCATGGTGTCGGGCCTGCTGCTGCTGCGTTCGCGCCTGATGCTGCCGGCCGATGACCCGCGACAGCAGGAAGCCACCGATGAGGTGTCGCGCCTGCGCGCGCAACTGCTGGCGGCGGAGGAGGCGGCCCGTCTGGCGGCATGGCTGTCGGCGCGCCCGCAACTGGGCCGTGATATCCATGTCTATGGCGCCGGGCCCGCCTGCGCCATTACGGAGCAGCCACCGGAATGGGAAACCGACCGCATCGAATTCCTGTGGGGGTGCCTTGCGGTCTTTGACGGCAACTGGGGCGTGCCGCCGCCCGAACCCGGTTACGCGCCGGTGCAGCTTGACCTGTTCGATGTGGAGGATGCGCGCGTGCGTGTGCGCCATGCCCTGCGGTTGAGCGATGGCCCGGTCCTGCTGGACCGGATGCTGCCCGATGCGGCGCTGCGCGCGGGGGATGCGCCCCCACCGTCCGACCAATCGCCCGTGCGTGCGCGCTCCGCCTGGACCAGCACCTTCACCGCCTGCCTTGAACTGGTGAAGCAGGGGGAGGCCCGCGCCATGCAGGAGGAACCCGACCCGCTGCCGGCATTCTGCCGCAGTTGAGGACGGTCGCGGCGGGATGTGGCGGAATTGTGGCCCTGCGGGCCGGGGGCAGTAATATTTTGTTAGCCGTAAATATAACAGCTGGTGTATGATGCCTTTCGCCGGGATGCATTAATCGGGGCGACGGTCCGCATGAACAGTGTGTCGGAATTCCGTGAATACATCGTGTAATAACGAAAAGTGATGTGATGGTGTGGAACGTGCTACCGCATATCGTTTCGATATGATAACTTTATGTCGCGCGATTGTCATTCTGCGCAAGAAACATCCGCAGGATCGGCCTGCACCGGGCTGCATCGCGCGATGGAATGCAGGCGGCACGGTAACATCAGGGACCGCCTGCAATGCCCGCAAGGATATCAACGATGTGCGAAAGTGAGTTCGGGGAAGCGTCGCCTGTGTGTTTTTTCCATTAATTGTTGTCCCTTAGCTTGACTGCGCGGGGTTTTTGCTCAAGCTGGCAAAATCAGTTTTTCATCGGGTGGAGATGGCGTTTCTGGTTTGTTATTTTCGGTAATCGATTCACGAAGCATGACGCGTGTCCTCCCATGCCGTTTCGGCCACAAGAGGGTTGATTTCGGAGAGTTAATAATGTTTATGGACGTTTATGGATAAATCATGATGGACAAGCGACTTTCCTTGCAGGGAGGGAACCGGCTACCGGCTTCACGACTGTCTGCCAGTCCTTCTGACACGCTGTTGGCTGCAATCCGTGGCAATTGCGAAAACAGCGCTATCCGGTTGGAGGAATGTCGGGCTGGCGCAGTCGGATTCAACCAGACGTTTCGTAGATATCTGGTCATACTCTCGTAGTATTCGGTCAAATCAGAACATCAGGAAACTTTCTATAACCTCCATTAACTATGCCGTTCTGAATGAGGTATGGGTATGACGTATGCGGAACAAAGTGATAATCGATTACAGAAAGCCATAATATTTGGCGTCGTTTTACTTTTCGAGGGCGCTCTCGTCACGGCGCTGATGTATGGCCTTGGCGCGCCCAAGTCCTCGCCGCCGCCGCCGCCGCGTCCGCCAGTGCAGGCCCGGGTGATCAAGGAGCCGCCGCCGCCACCGCCGCCGCCACCGCCGCCGCCGCCGCCGCCGGTGATCAC
>NZ_JABJWD010000069.1:0-58561 GCF_013155425.1 Gluconacetobacter entanii
GGCGTCTGTCAGTACGAAGCGATCCATACAGGCTTTGAATCATATGCAGATGCTTGAAAAAAGCATAATTCCCAACAGGCCCCAAAAAAAACCCTCAATAATGTCGCCTTTTTAAAAAAGGCGACATTACGGAGCAGAAGATCCAGCCTTACTGCCCGGCAGGAAGCACCGGCAACGTGATGTGCGACGGGCTTGCCGCCGTTGCAAAGATACGCTGTGTGGCTGGCTTGAAGTCCGTTTCCTTTGCCTGGTAGATGCTCTCGACCCATGTCTGCGGATTACGGTCAATCAGCGGGAACCATGTGGACTGCACCTGCACCATCACGCGATGCCCCTTGAGGAACACATGGTCATGGTCACGCAGCGGCACGTCCCAGTCCTGCACCTTGCCCGGTACAAGCGGTGCGGGATGGGAGAAATCGTGCAGGTAACGCCCACGCCGGACCTCCATGGCGATGGGAAGTTCATACCCGTCAAGGGAATCCGCCCATGTCGCTGCGTCCGGATGCGCGACAAAGGCCTTCTGGTCCTTTTCCGGGAACACATCAATGAGTTTCACGACGAAATCGGAATCCCGGCCCGACGTGGAGGCGAACAGGTGCGCCTCCAGTGGGCCGGCAACCCGCAGTTCCTCCTCCAGCGGCGCACTGGTGAAGGTCAGCACATCGGGACGATGATCGACAAAGCGCTGGTCATTGGTTTCCCATGTCCGCCATTCCGGCGTCGGATAGGTCGGTGAAATCGGTCGCGCGCGATAGGGAACGGGATTGGCCGGGTCCGAAACATACTGCCGGAACGGGGCCTCGCCCGATTTCGGCGGCGTGAAGGACAGCGTGCCGTCGGAATGGAAATACAGCTCCTTCGGCGTGACGTCGGCAGGCGGCCATGTGGCGTACTGGCGCCACCGGTTCGACCCGGTTTCGAACATCTTGGCCTTCCAGTTCGGCTTTTCCCCTTTTTCATGCAGGTAATAGCGGAAGAAGGGGGCTTCGATCTGTTCGCGGAATTCCTCCGCCGTCCTGTGGCCTCCCATGGGCAGCAGGCCGATATTTTCCCCGTCCGTCCGCTGCCAGCCTCCATGATACCATGGGCCACCGACAATGAAATTCGTGTTGTCCGGGTCATGCTGCTCTGCCCCGCGGAAGATCTTCCACGGCCCCCACGGATCTTCCTGGTCCCAGAATCCCGCGACATTCAGGTTCGGGACGGTGGAGGCATGAACCTTGTTGACCCAGGCCTCCTCTTTCCAGAATGCGTCATAATCGGGATGGGCCATGACGCTGTTCCAGTAATCCAGCTTCCCATGCAGGTATTTCGCGTTGATATTGGTCAGCGGACCAAGCGAAAGATACCAGTCATAAACGTCATGTTTACTGAAATCGAAGTTGGTGTTCGCATTGCGGTCCGCCTCCTCCAGCACGGTATATTCGAAGGTATAGCTTTCCCTGAGCGCACCATAATGATGATCGTCATCATTCATCCACTGATCGGCAGGCGATGCCTGCTCACTGATCGCCTTGAGCGCGGGATGCGGGTTCAGAAGCGTAAGGCCCGCCGTCAGGCCGGCATACGACACGCCGTAGATGCCGACACGGCCATTATTCTGCGGGACGTTTTTCACCAGCCAGTCGATGGTGTCCCATGCATCATTGACCTCGTTGGCCTGCTTGGGATCATTCCTGTCATAACGCGAGGTCTTGAGAAACTCGCCTTCCGATTTGAACCGTCCGCGAAGGTTCTGGTACACCATGATGTACCCGTCCTTCTGGAATGCCTGCCAGCTTGGCAGTTCCCTTGAGACGGGCTTGACGGATTCCCGATCGACGGTTGCCTGATCCGGTACGCCATAGGGCGTGCGGATGATCAGGATCGGCAGCGGCCCGCTCTGGTGCGCGGGGGTGACGATCACGGTCTGCAGGTGCGCGCCATCACGCATGGCGATCATCACCTCTTTCGCGACATAGCCGCTTTTCGGGGCCACCTGCCCCACATCGTCAGCATGGGCACTGGCAGGCGGCATGACCGCCGGAAGCGTCAGGACGGAAAGCAGGAGCAGGGTTCTGAAGGCCGGGGCACGGTGTGCAAGGGTCATCTGGGTCTCGGTCACATGGGGTTCGATACGATTGTGTCACAAAAAAATCCCCCATACAAACCGTTTGGATCGCCATGACATTTTCATGAAATCCCGGCATTTTCCGCCTTTTCAGGCCAAAGGCCGCGCCCGGAAACTTTCATTTCCATGGAAAAGTTTTCTGAAATAACAGATCAGTCCCCAAAAACGCCCAGAGCATTCAGCAGCGTTGTCCGCAATGCCTCGAAATCCGGGTCCGCATGATGGCGCGGACGGGGAATGTCGATTGGCACATCCATATGGATCCGTCCTTCCTGCAGCACCAGAACCCGGTCCGCCAGCAAAAGCGCCTCGTCCACATCATGCGTCACCAGCAGGATCGAACAGGCATGCCGGGACCATAGCCGCAGCACCAGACGCTGCATCTGCAACCGCGTCAGTGCATCGAGCGCGCCGAAAGGTTCGTCAAGCATGATGAAATCCGGATCACACACCAGCGCACGCGACAGGGCGACACGCTGCGCCTCCCCACCGGAAAGCGTCAGGGGCCATGCCTCCGTGCGATGCGACAGGCCGACCTCGCCCAGCAGTCGCTCGGCGCTGCCGCGATCGGCTTTCCCTTCCGGCAGGGTCGCCAGCGCGACATTCTGCCAGACGCGCATCCATGGCAGCAGGCGGCTTTCCTGAAACATGACCGCCTTGTTGGCGGGCACCACGACCTCCCCGCGTGTGGGATGGTCCAGTCCGGCCAGCATCCGCAGCAGCGTTGACTTGCCCGAACCACTCCGCCCCAGCAGGGCGACGAATTCCCCCGCCCCGATCGTCAGGTCAAGGTCGTTCAGGACAGGTCGCCCTTCCCCGAACCGGTGCATGAGGCCACGCACCTGCACGTCACCACGCTGCCGCAGGGCCAAAGGAGCATGCGTCATGTTACACCTTCCTCTCGCGCAGGGGACGCCAGACCAGCAGCCGCGCCTCCAGGAAACGCACGACCTGATCCGAAAGCAGTCCCAGCACGCCATAGATGACCAGTCCGACCAGAATGATGTCGGTCCGCAGGAAATCCTGTGCATCCATCATCATGTGGCCGATGCCGCTTTCCGCATTCACCTGCTCCGCCACCACAAGCATCAGCCATGAAATCCCGACGGCAAACCGCAGTCCGACCAGGAAATCGGGCAGCGCGCCGGGAATGACCACGTGACGGATGGTCGCCCGGCGCGACAGGCCAAGCAGCGACGCCATCTCCATCAGTTTGGGGTCCACCGCGCGAATGCCCTTGTGCAGGTTGAGATAGACGGGAAACATCGCCCCCAGGGCCACCAGCAGGATCTTGGGCAGTTCCCCGATCCCGAACCACAGGATGAACAGCGGCACCAGCGCCAGCGCCGGCAGCGTCCGGATCACCTGCAATGGGGCGTCCACGATGTCTTCCCCCGTGCGCGACAGTCCCGCCACAAGCGCAAGGGCCACCCCCACCACCACGGCCAGAATCAGCCCCGCCGACGCCCGCAGGAGCGAGATTTCGAGGTTGGCGGACAACGTCCCGTCACATGCCAGCGCCCATCCGGTCTGCAGGATCTGAAGCGGAGACGAGAGGATGCGCGGCGGGATGAGGCCTGCCGATGAAGCCGCCTGCCAGCCGCCAAGCATGATCACGGACGATGCATAACGCCGCCATCCCCCACCCCATGCGCCCAGGCGGGCACGCCATGAGGGATGGGGAATGCGGACTGCCCCCTCCTGCCGGCGGTCTGCGCCGATATCTGTCAGTTCCTTCATGACGCCTGATTGATCCTCCCGACATGTGATGGCCTGCGGCAACGCACGCGCCTTTTTCCATCGCGCTTTTCACTTCTGTCAGCATGCAAATCCATCATATAACTGTTGTCAATGCATATTTATAAAACTATTGCCAATTTTCCACGTTACGGTGATGTTGTTTCACCTTCGACCGATTCGGAAGTGTTGTTTTATGGCTTTCACGAACATGCAGCCGCCAATATCCACGCGGAAGGCGAACCGACCGGGCCCCGGCGTCCCGGAACGGCTTGTCATGACGTCGACCTTTTTTGCCTGCTGCCTGTTCATTACCCCTGACGCCCATGCGGCCACCCGGACAGCGTCGCAGGACACGGCCCGGCCCACGCCGCATCTTGTCAGGGGCAAGGCCGCCGCCAGCGCTCCTGTCATCAGCCACGGCATGGAAACCATACATGTGCGTGGGGCGGCATCGACGTCCCGCCGCCAGGTGCTTGCACATCAGAATGATCCCGTCTCCGTCACGACCGTGACGGAAAAGGACCTGCAGTCACACCAGATCACCAACCTGCAGCAGGCGCAGAAACTTCTGCCGTCGGTGACACTTCAGGTCACGAATCCGCGCAATACGGCAATCAACATACGTGGCCTGGGGAATTTCAGTTCCACCGCGCAGGATGGTCTGGAAAATGGAACGGCGGTCTATATCGACGGCGTTTACCAGACCCGGCCGGGGGCCGTCCTTTACGATATCACGGATCTGAGCGGGTTCGAGGTGCTCAAGGGACCGCAGGCGACACGTGGCGGCGTCGATAATGATGGCGGGATCATCAACATCACCACGGCCGCCCCGTCCTTCAGACGGCAGTACAGCGTCACGGGCGATTACGGCAGTTACAATACGGGAAACATCCGGCTGCGTGCGACCGGGGCCGTCGGCAACAGTGACAGGGTTGCCTACAGCATCTCCGGTTTTTCCAATAACCGCGACGGTTACGTCAGAAACGTGACAACCGGGCGCATGTATCAGGATTACCATGATATCGGCGTAAAGGGGCAGATCCTTGCCAACCCGACGGACAGGCTGAGCCTGCGCCTGATTGCCGATTACACGCATCTGCGGGGCAGTTGCTGCGTGTCCGTTCCCTCCACGATGCTGTCAAATTACGCCAATGGCGCGGCAATTTCTGGCACCTATGCACAGCGCGCGGCCTATGCCGGGGCGACGGCAATTCCGGCGCACAGTTTCAGGGACATGCTGATCAGCGGTCCGGGCAGCCAGGCCTATGACCAGGAATCCTACGGCGTGTCTCTGGACCTCAACTATCGCCTTCCCCACGGCTGGAAACTGGAAAACATCGCCGCGTGGCGGACATGGTACTGGTATCCGCACAATGCCTATACCGGCGGGACAGGCATCATTCCGGGCATCTGGGCACAGACCGCTGGCAACAACCAGGTCTATGAACAGCATGCGACAGAGGAACTGCGCATCTCCTCCCCGGAAAACCGGCCATGGCAGGTCAGCGGCGGCGTGTTTTACATGTACGAGGCCGTGCCCGATTCCATCTATGACGCCATTACCCCGCAGGGGGCGAAATATTATGGCTATGGCTACAGCCCTGCGGTCTATAACGCCGCCCTGAATGGTTATGGCTACAGCGCATCGGACGACCCGGTTACGAACTCCCTGGCCGGGTATGTCAGGGCGAAATACCAGATCAGCCGGAAACTGAGCGTGGAAGGCGGATTCCGCTACTCCTTCGTCACCAAATCCGGCGGATATGAGTCATTTACAAGTTCCGGTCAGTCATTTTCCGGCCTGTCGGCAGCGGATGCCAGCCTTGCGACGACATTGCGCAATTCCATGTTCGGGGCGCCGATGTCCTATCGTGCCTTTCATCGTGAAACGGAACCCAGCGGCAGCCTCAGCCTTGTTTACAGGCCCAATGGCGCGCAGTTGCTTTATGCGACATACAGCCGTGGCGTCAGGAACGGTGGCATCAACGTGGCGAACCTGAATGTATCGCAGGGCGCCAATCCCGACGTGAAGCCGGAACTGAATGACATGTTCGAATTTGGCATCAAGAACGCCTTTTTCAACAAAAGGCTCCTGCTGAACGCATCGGCATACTGGAACAACATCCACAACTACATTACCAGCGCCAGCTACTATACGCCAACGGGAACGATCATTTCCTATCTTACCAATGCGAATCACGTCATTTCGCGCGGGTTCGAACTCGATGCGCGCGGCACGCTGGCACCGGGGCTGGAGGGGCGGCTGTCCGCTGCCTATACGGATGCGTTCTATGCATCGTTTCGCAATGCGACACAGCCGCTTGAATCCTCCAACGTCAAGACCATGAAAGACCTTTCAGGAAACCAGATCCCGCTCAATTCCAAATGGAACCTTTCGGCGGGGCTGGAATACACCATTGCGTTCCAGTCGTTCCTCCCTGCCTCCGCGCACTGGGGATCCAACCTCCTGCTCTATATTGGCGGGGATTATACCTATCGCAGCAGTTATTACGCGGATCCGTCCGAATCCGCCTACACCCGGATCGCGCCATATGGCCTGTTCGATGCCCATATCGGCACACGCCCGCGTTCAGGAAAATGGGACGTCAGTTTCTGGGGACATAACATGCTGGACAAACGCTATTTCATTACCATGACCCCGCAGGCCAACGGGGGGCTGTTTTATGGACAACTGGGCGATCCTGCCATGTTTGGCGGCGAATTCACCTATCACCTCTGAAAACATGGCAGGAAGGAAAACCAGATGATGCTGGACCGACGCACCCTGATGACATTGATGCTTTCAGGCGCCACGGGCATGCTGCTTGAAAAGAAAGCGTTTGCAGCCGAAAAAAGGATAAGGATCGGGTATCAGAAATACGGGACACTTGTCCTCATCAAGGAAAAGGGCTTTCTGGAGACCGCGCTGGCCAATACGGGCATTACGGTCGAATGGTCGCAGTTTCCTGCCGGCCCTCCCCTGCTGCAGGCCATGGCCGCAGGGGCGATAGATGTGGGGCAGACCGGCGACCTGCCCCCTGTCTTTGCCCAGGCCAATATTCCGGATTCCATCGTCTATTTCGGTCATGAACCCAAATCCGGGTCAAGCGAGGCCATCATTGTCCATGATGACAGCCCGATCCGGAGCATTGAGGACCTGAAAGGCCGAAGGGTCGCGGTGACACGCGGATCGGACGCCAACTGGCTGCTGTTGTCGAGCCTTTTGCAAAAAGGGCTTTCGTTTCATGACATTCACCTTTCCTATCTCCTGCCTGCCGCCGCAAGGCCAGCGTTCGAGGCCGGAACCATCGACGCCTGGGCGATATGGGATCCCTACCTCTCCGCCGTGGGGCAGAAAACACGCGCCCTTGCCACTGGCGCGGACATAAAGGGCGCGATGTCTTTCTACCTCTCCAGCGTTTCTTTCTATCAGAACAGTCCCGACCTTCTTGTGGCCGTCAGGAACGCCATCATCGAATGCGACAACTGGGCGCAGGCACACAGGGAAGATGTCACGCGGATCCTGGCCAGCAGCACCGGACTGGCACCCGATATCGTGCGCAATTCCGTCGAAAAACTGCCCTTCAGGTTCAATGCCATGGATGACGACAGCATTGCACAGCAGGAAGAAATCGCGGCCGCCTTTCACAAGGAAAACCTTATCGGCACGCTCCCTGACATCAGGAAAAGCATCGCCACACTGAAGGGATGATGGCAGCCGTCAGTAATCCGTCATGAAACCTTCATGTAAAATCCACACTCACCATTCCTGTGCTGCCGTAGGGTAACATCTTTATTGCTGATGTTACCTGCGGAGCATGCCATGAAGCAGTCGGATCGCCGTTCCTTTCTGAAATTCCTGGGAGCAGGCGTAACCGCCACAGCATTGCATGACAGCATCCGCAGCGCCCTTGCGCTTCCGGCCAACACCCGTACACGCTCCATCAGGGATGTCGAGCACATCGTCATCCTGATGCAGGAAAACCGGTCCTTTGACCATTATTACGGTACACTTTCCGGGGTGCGCGGGTTTGGTGACCCCCGGGCCATGCGCCTGCCCAACGGGCGGCCGGTCTGGGAACAGCCACATGGGAAGGGCGTGCTGCTGCCGTTTCGCCCGGCGGTGGATAACCTCGGCCTGAGTTTCATCGGTGACACCCCTCATGACTGGAACAGCACGCATCGCGCATGGAACCATGGCCGATGGGATGGCTGGGTCGCGCACAAGACGCCTTCCACCATGATCCACTTCAACCGGGCGGATATCCCCTTCCATTACGCGCTGGCCGATGCGTTCACCATCTGCGACAGCTATCACTGTTCGGTCATGGGGCCGACCTATCCCAATCGCAACTACATGTTTACCGGATGGACGGGCAATGATGGCAGGGGATATGGTCCGCAACTCGACACGAACGACATGGTCTGTGACTGGCCGACCTATCCTGAACGACTGGAAGCCGCAGGCGTGTCATGGAAGGTCTATCAGGACGTTGGCTCCGGCCTGACGGCCCGGAACAGATGGGGTGACGATCAGAACCACTATATCGGAAATTCGGCCAACAATACCCTTCTTCGCTTCGTCAATTACCAGACCGCAAAAGCACGCAGCCCACTGGCACGCAAGGCCCGAAGCGGCACGAACATCGCCGTGTCAGGCACACTGTTCGATGACCTCCGGCGGGATGTGGCAAACACCACGCTGCCGCAGGTTTCATGGCTGATGTGTCCCAATGCCTATGACGAACATCCCAACTGGCCCGCAAATTATGGCGCATGGTTCATATCGCGGATCATCGAGACATTGACGTCCAACCCGGACGTCTGGGGCCGGACCGCCCTTTTCATCACCTATGACGAGAATGATGGTTTTTTTGACCACATCATGCCCCCCGTCCCCCCGGCCGATCCGACACAGGGGCAGTCCAGCATTTCAACAGAACATGAAATCTTTCCCGGCAGCGCCATGCATGATGCAGGCCCTTACGGACTGGGACCGCGTGTTCCGATGCTGGTCATCTCCCCATGGAGCAGGGGCGGATGGGTCAATTCCGAGGTCTTTGACCATACCTCCCTCATCCGTTTTATCGAACGGCGTTTTGCAGGGGATCATCCCGGACTGGTGGAAACACAGATCACCCCGTGGCGGCGCGCCATCTGCGGCGACCTGACGTCCGCATTTGATTTTGCAGACCCGAACACGGCACTCCCCCCGCTTCCCGCCACCACATCCTATGCCCCCCGGGACCAAAATGTTCACCCCAGTTCCGTCGTCACCCTTCCCACGCACCAGACCATGCCGGTCCAGGAACAGGGCATCCGGCGTGCGCGGCCCCTTCCCTATGACCTGCATGTCACTGCGCGTATCGATCATGGCGGCACGGATATACAGGTCATGTTCGTCAACTCCGGCAAGGCAGCAGCAATATTCCATGTGCGCGACATTGCCGGGGATGCCCCGCCACGCTCCTATGGCGTCGCACCGGGCGGGACACTTTCGGACCGATGGATGACAGATGCCCATGGTCATTATGATCTCGATATCCACGGTCCCAATGGTTTCTTTCGTGGCTTTGCCGGACGGATGCACCGAAAATACGGAGAGATATCGGTCGCATCTGAAAATGATCCTGTTACCGGGAAATGTATCCTCATGCTGCATGCCCCATTGACCCACTTTCGGGTCGAAGATGCCTATACAGGCCATGTGACGGACTGCCCAGCTTCTGCCTCCCCGGTCCAATTGGACATACAGACCAAGGAGACATCCGGATGGTATAACCTGATCCTGCGCGACAGGCATCATCATCTTACATGGCGTATTGCCGGACATGTCGAAACAGGACGTGACAGCACAACCGATCCGGCCATTGGCCGTCATACCTGTTGAGCAGTTGCCATGACAGGCAAGCCCTGATTGCATTCTTGATATTCATGGGTCCAGCGGATCCCGGGGATCCGTTGCATTGCAGCGTGCATCAGGATGAAAGGGAATGGCAAAAGGTGAGATACGCTTACCCAAAGTCCCCGGTTCACATCCCAGTTCCTTCTGGTTCCGCTGTGCAAAGGTCTGGCTTTCGATATAGGCACTCTGGTCCTGATCCGTAATAATCAGGGCAGGCTGCTGTTGCGGCGCATTGAGGGTGGCCAGTTGGCGTGACGCATTGCGCAGATTGGTCGTGGTATGCCGGGCATATGGTTCCATGATGACATTGCGTTCCGGAATCCCAAAACGCGTGACCAGTGCACGACGCATTTCTTCTGCTTCAACATAACGGGTCTGCGCGGGATGGACAGCCCCACCCGAAACAAGGATGAAAGGCGCCAACCCTTTGCGGAATGCCTCTACCGCCAGCATCAGGCGGAATTTCCCCATCGCCGACAACGCCACACCCGCCTGTTCCGGTCCTGCACCGGGTACGATTATTGCGGTATAGGCATAGTGCCGCCAGTTCAGGTTTCGCGCGGCATGAAGGGCCTGCGCGTTCCATTCCTGCCACAGCATCGGAAAATGTATGGCATCATCACGATCGTTCATGTCCAGCATGAGCATGGCATAATGTATCGGCGCAGAAAAAACGTCCTCATCTGGCTGCGGTGCCACCTGAAGGGCGTGCAGTTGCAGGCCGGAGACCAACTGACCGTAATCCTTTGCTGTTGCATCCTGCGCCATCGCGTCGATACGCGGGTAATGTGGTGATGCGCCTTCGCCATATACGGACAGGATATAATTGACCGCATCCGCATCACGTTGCCATTGCGCAGCGCCATAGGTCCTGAATACAGGCAGGCGCGCAGCAAGACGTGCAAAGACCTCCCCGATAATGCGCCGCTCATCCGATGTAATTTTCCATGCCTCCACCTCACATCGTGGTGCGGGCATGCATTTCAGTGCATCAACGGCGCGCATACGGCGATCCTGCAGGATTTTCTGTATATCACCTTCGGAAAAAATGGTTTTTTTCAATCCTGCATTCGACATGATGTCCGAAAACTGCGGAAATATCCGACGCTGCAGGCTCTCGGTGACATGATCCCGCTCCTGCGGGATAGTTTGTGCCGCCATTGGTGACACGGCGCCGAACAACCCGGCACATATAATAACAAGACGTGTCCTGAACAGTATTTTTCTCAAATTTCACTTCCTTGACAGACGTGAAGAATATCCACGGGGCAGCGCCATGGACTGCATGCAGGATATCGCAAACAAGATGGTTCCTACAGAAGAAAAGCGAACGAAACCAGTTCCACGACTGCCGACAGATGATTTTCATGAAACAGAAATAAAAACATCACGAAACAATCACACGTCTTCTTTCATGCATTCCGTAGAAGTGTCCCATCCTCAAAAGGAACACATCTACGGGACCGCTTACCATGCTGGACACGAAATGAACGGGGGCAGGACAGATCCGGACATTGCCATGACTGCATCATGATGGCTGCCGTCATGTCTGTTCGCATTTCTTTCCATAAGCTTCCTTTTCTGAACCTTACCTTTCCAGATCCGGGTGTTTTCAATGAAAATTCTGACCATCAGAAAATACGGCACATCATATGGCCGCCTGCGTTGCCATCTTTTTTCCTCGTGCATCATGATGACCTGCGGTATTCTGATGAACACGGAGCAGTCCTTTGCCGCACAATCTGACAGGACATCCCCGTCAGGAAAATTCGGGAACGTAACATCTGGCTCCCCCCGTTCGCATGCGCCTTCGACAACGACGCGCAAGGAGACCAGACCGCGTCAGGAGAGCGAAGAACTGAGTGTCGTTGCGCAACATCGCAATTCCGGAGGCGGCCTTCTGGTCCGCCAGACAGCGCCTGTTGCCGTCAGTGAAGTTTCGCGTGCCTATATTTCCAAACAGGTTCCAACCGTTTCGCCAACACAATTGATCGCCAGCCTTCCGGGCGTTCAGGCAGGTAACGAAGGTCCATTGAACACCGAAACGGAAACCATGCATATCCGCGGACTGGACCAGACACAGATCGGTTTCCTGTTTGAAGGTGTCCCGGTCTCGGACGCCTTCAGTTATGCGCCCTGGGCGTCGTCAATGGTCGATAATGAAAACATCGCCTCGGTCAAGGTCACGCAGGGGTCCGTTGATCTGTCTGCGCCGCTTTACAATGCGGACGGGGCCATTGTTTCGATGCAGGAAATCCGTCCTTCGGACAAATTCGGCGGCAGCGTTGATTTCGCCGGCGGCACCCACAGCCTGCAAAAGCAGTTCATTCGCCTCAATTCCGGTGAAATCGGCCATAGCGATGTCAGGGCCTTCGCTTCGTTCTCCCACTCCGCAGGCAACCTGTGGCGCGGGATGGGCAATATCGAGCGTTATCATATTGATGCCAATCTCGAAAAACGATGGTCACGCAACAGTACATCCGATATCGTATTTGGATATACCACGTCCCACCAGAATATCTATCGCAATCCATCCCTGGCACAGTGGAACCAGTATGGGACCAGCTTCAATTATGATGGCAAGTATCAGGCCGGGGATTCGAACTATTACGCCATTAACGAACGTTTCACAAATGTCGTGTTCGGCGCGATACATAACGACTTCGCCCTTGCCAAGGGACTGACGTTACATGTTGAACCCTACACTACTTTCCAGAGTGGCCCGAACAATTATGGCTCCACGATCCCCATCGCCGGGGGGTATATCGGAACGCAGCAATACAGCTACCTTGACGGCTACGCAGGGCAGTCCGGCAAGGTTACGGTTGAGAGCGTACATCCGTGGCGACAGAACACCAGCGGCTTTACGACCAACCTGAACTGGAAGACGAAACACAATTCGCTTTCCGTATTTTACTGGTATTCCTATGGCGGTCACACCGAATATCAGGACCAGTATCCCCTCTCCTCCACCGGTTCATGGAATTATGGAGAAAAATACCTGACGGCCAACGGTATGCGTGTTACCGGATATCAGGAAAATACACGCCAGCAGGTCAACGCCATCGGCATTGATGACAAGGTCACCCTGCTTGGCGGCCGGCTTGTCCTTGATGCTGGCTTCAAGGCCTCCATGGCATCGGTTACCGCAACGGAAGATCTGCCGGGGGCGACGCCCTACAAGGCCGGGAAGAATTATTTCGAGCCTACGCCACAGTTTCTGGCCAGCTATAACATCACCCGGGCAGATCAGGTCTACATGAATGCCACGACATCCTACCGACTGCCTGCCGGATGGAGTCCGTATGTGCAGCAGTTCTCCATGACGTCCCCCAAACCTTCGAGTGAGCCGACCGCCAACCTGAATGCGGAATATTTTATCGGCGAAGAAGTCGGTTACCGGCATAATGGTCCGATCAACTTTTCCGCATCATGGTTTCATTACAACCTGACGAATCATCAGATTTCAAGTTCATCCTACCTTCCGGGAACAAGCGTACTGATCAGTACTCCAATTTCCGCCGGCGGTGAGGAGGCATGGGGATTTCAGGGCGAAATCGGCACACGTCCCTGGCACCATATCAGTGCCTATGCTTCGGGCCAGTATCTCCATACTGCGATTGGCAATAATGTGAACGCAGGCACGGATTACCTGCCTACCAAAGGGAAGGAGGAACCCGGTTCCCCCAAATGGAGCGGCGCGATCGGCCTGACCTATGACGACGGAACCTATTTCAGCAATTTCAACCTGCGTTATCAGGGGCGGCAGTATTCCACCCTGATGAATGACCAGAAAATCCCCGGATATATTACGGCGGACCTGAATATCGGCCGCACGCTCCCATCGTTCCATACCCATGTCCATCCGAAAATAATGCTTAACCTGGTCAACATGGGCGGTGTCAACTACCTGTCTTCCATCAATGGGTTTGGCATGACCGCCGTGACCCGCAAGGGAATTCAGGGCAATACGGTCAGCGCCTCCACACCGACCTACGTCGTGGGGTCCGCCTTTACGGCGATGGTGTCACTGACCGCTGATTTCTGATTGATCCGGCCTGCCGTCGCACGTGTCATGGCATCACGTTTGGGGCAGGCATCTTCACGATGCCCCGTGGAGGCATGACGTCAACAGGGTATGGCTTGTTCATTTCCTGAAACTGTCCGAATATGCAGGCTCACTTCCACGTCCCGGAGCAACCTGTCGGACACCTCATGGATATCCCATCATGCCTCGCCTCCTGATCGCTGCCGGCCTGCTTCTTGTCCTGGCGGGAATATTATGGCCCTTTCTTTCACGCCTGCCGATTGGCAGGCTTCCCGGTGACATTTTGATCCAGCGGCAGAATTTCACATTCTATGCCCCCATTACGACATGCCTGCTGCTGGGTGGCGCGGTTTCGCTGATCATGTGGATGATCCGGCGATAGAACAGGTGCAGACTCCCTCCCTCTCTTTCGACTTCATGAATACCAGTTCCATAAAAGAACAAAGACAGGAAACAGGTTGATGAACTCCAGAATCCTTGTTGTCGGTGCTGGCGCTGTGGGTGGATATTTCGGAGCCCGCATGGCATCGGCCGGACATGACGTTACATTCCTGGTGCGTCCCCGGCGGCATGCCCAACTGCTTGCCGAGGGCCTGTCCCTGCGCAGCACCATCGGGGATACAACCATCAGTCCCACAATGGTGACGGCCCAGGACATTACGGCCCCTTACGATATCGTCCTGCTCAGTGTAAAGGCATATTCCCTTGACGCGGCAATGGACGATTTCTCTCCTGCCGTGGGACCTGCGACCCGTATCATACCGCTTCTCAATGGCATGCTGCATCTTGATCTGCTGGCGGAGCGTTTTGGCCAGAATGCTGTCATGGGTGGAACCTGTTTCATTGTCAGCAAACTGGACAAGGAGGGCCGGATCATCCAGAGCGGCCCCCTGCCACGACTGTCGTTCGGGGAAATGTCAGGACAGGAAACAGCGCAGGCACGACAGATTGAAAAAGCCTTTTCCAGCCCCGGATTTGAAACCATCTGTTCGCAACATATCGTACAGGATATGTGGAATAAATGGATCCTGCTGGCGTCCCTGGGCAGCATATGCTGCCTGATGCGGGGCACCGTGGGGGAAATCGCCGAACAGCCACATGGAACAGACTTTACATGCGCGGTCATCAGGGAATGTGCCGCGATCGCCACGGCAGAAGGCCATTGCCCGGATGCAAAAACCATCGACGACACGACCCGGCTACTTTGCAAAAATGGTTCGCCGCTCACGTCGTCCATGTTCCGTGACCTGTCCCAGGGCGCACCGGTAGAAGCCCACCAGATCATCGGTGACCTGGTCGCACGGGCCCGGAAACATGGTCTCGAAACACCGCTTCTTGACCTGACCAACCTCAACCTGCAGGTTTATGAACTCCAGCGCCGCCAGCGCGCGACTGCGTGACGCGCCAGCATCGGGAAGACCACGACAGCAATCTTTCCGATGTGACATCAATGCATCAGAAGGCAATGTTGACGGCCGTGCTCAATACCACGGCGTCCTTGAACGTCCTTGTTCCGCCAACATGGTTGACATACTGGAAGTCTGGCTTGATCGACAGGCCATCCATGATGTGGAAACCGTAATAGGCTTCATAGATCGTTTCGTGCCCCTGAATGCCATATGGCACGCCAAAGTTCGCCCCCGGAAGGGGCAGGCCATGCGTTGCGGCGGCTTCCTCCGCCAGAATGGCGGAACGGCTGAAATTCGCCCACAGGACCGCAATCCCCACGCTGTCCAGCGGGCGCTTCCACGCCGCCCCGGTATCCATCAGGACCCCGACAAGGGTATGATTGATCTGCGATGTCTGTCCCGAACCATAGGCATAATACCCGCCAAGGATCAGACCGTTCAGTTCACCCGGCCCATGCCGGAGCAGCATCTGATCCGCAATGACCCACAGCGATGTCTGCCCGCTTTCCTTGCGCGCGGGGAGTCCGCTCAGCACCCAAGGTTCGCCATTGATATCTTCATACAAATGATTGTAGCGGGAATTGTCATACATCACGCCCACCTTGTAATGCCCGATAAGGTGGTTACGACCGAATTCCGGAATCCAGCCGATTTCAACCTGCGTGGAGAGTTTCCCCAGTCCGTCCTGTCCCCATGACCACCCGGAGATACCGCCGTTATAGGCATGCGGAGAAACTGCAAACAGCCCCCCCATGATATAGAATTGCCTTATCGGCATCAGGCGCAGAACCGTACCGATATTTCCCGAGGGCCAGCCACGACCACCCGTCATGAATTTTGTCGGCGCCTCCCCACCACACAACCAGACGTTCATGAAGTTGCAGACCCATGGCGAGTTCTGGAAAAACACCCCGGTCGGAATCCAGCCGACAGACATGTCGATCTTGCGATCAAGCCAGGCTTTTTCAAAATAGGCCCAGACCATATGGGCAATCACGTTGCCACGGCTGCCATAGATCTGCTGCACCTGGTTGTCGTTGTCGCCAAAAAGTCGGCTCAGGTTCCGGCCATGCCCGTTCACCACAAGCAGGTGGAGCCACAGGTCCCTGGACCATGATCCTGCATTCAGCAGTTTTTCCCAATCGACATCCAGCGTGACACCAACCTGTCCTGCAACAGTTTCATCGCGCTTTTTGCCGCCAGAAACATTACCCGCAAGGTCTTCATAAACGTCAAAAGCAAGATACAGCCCGCGTTTCTGAAGCCATGGCTGCACACCGCCCCAATCGCCCAGCAGATGGGTCGTGCCGAATGGTGGACCAAAGGCCGGTGGGCCATATGGCGCCTGCAGGAAGCCCGGAATGGTCTGGTACAACGGCGTCGTCGGCTGGGTTTCGCCATAGGGCGTGGGGTTGGAAACTTCCGGCGGCCCTTTGGCCTTGGTCTTCTCGCCCAGGATTTTCTGGATCCAGCGTGGAAGTTTGACATCCTGCGAATTCTGCGTCGCGGGCTGGGTCTGCTGTTCCTGGGTGTCCTGCACGGAGGTATCCTGCACGGACTGTACCGTTGTATTCTGGTCCTCCGCCGCTACGGCCACGGACTGGTACATAAGGATACAGCCCAGACAGGCGGCAATCCAGAACGGTAGTTTCATGATTTTCCGGTGACATGAACGCCATATGACCGGGAGCAGGCAATTCAAAACGGACGGGAAAAATGATTCATGAAGGACGCGCATGCCCTGAACCTCATCCTGATGAAGATCATGAACCTGAATCAAACCAGACCTGATGACATCAAATGCTGCCCGTTCGTTTTTTTCGGGGATCCATGAACCATCAGCATCAATCCGGAACGGTCGCGCACCTGTTCGCGGGCCTGATGCGTGTGGTCATGTTCAGGGCATGTATCAGTCTGGCTTTTACCGGGTTCGTGAATTATTTTTATTTATTGTTAGCCACGAATATAACGGATATTCCTACAAAACACTTTTATGATCCCATCTCACCAGAATCATTGCGCCATCAATGCAACCACCCCGAAAACATCTTCAAAGCGTGTACCGATATGAATGTCTGATTGTGTCCTGCAGGAATTTCGTTGCCCGTTATAACGGGTCCGGCCCCGCACGGGTTGCTTTGCCGCGGGGGAATATTACCGTCACAAAATCGCGGACGGCTGCCACAACAGGGTCGTGGCCGTTTTTTCATACAGCTTCCCTTGCGGAAAGCTGACCAGTTCCAGTTGCATCCCCCACGGGGCCAGAAAATATATCCATGTCTGGCCCGCGCTCGGTCCGCTATCGCGATAGGTCGGCTGCCCCAGCAGCCGTATGCCATGTCTTTTCAGATACGCAAGGGCCGCCTCAAAATCATCGACATAAAACGCCAGGTGATGGCCCCCGACATCACTGTTGAGCGGGGGAGAGAGGCGTTGCCCCGAGACCTCGTACTGGAAAATTTCAAAGTTCGGGCCATTCCGGCACCGGAAAAACCTCAACTCACGCATGATGGCGTCGGCAGGAACATTCAGGTGTTCTGTCATCCAGTCATCAGCGGACCGGAACGGCCCAAGGGAATAGACCTGTTCGCACCCGATGACATCGACGAAAAAACTGGTGGCCTCTTCAATATCCGGCACGGTAAAACCGACATGTTCCACACCGCGCAACCCCGGCAATCCGACCATGACCGCATCCCTTCCGTCTGAGGTTGCCCTGGCGTTACATCTGACCCGCCACTGCAGCTTCGTTCTTTTCGAATTCAAGGCGTGTCCTGCGGATATGCACCTGCAAAAGGCGCTCCGCATTGTAACTGTCGCGCCGCCGGATCGCGTCCATCAACAGCCTGTGTTCGGAATCAACAATCGTCCGCAGGCTGAACCCGACTTCATTCATATAGGCCCGGCGATATTGCTGTGTCGTGTTCCAGTAGCGCACGATCATGGCGTTCAGTTCAGGCAATGATGAATATTCATAACTTCGCAGATGGAATTCCCGGTCCAGGGGAATGAACGCCTCGACGGTCGTGACCTGTTCCATCCGCTCCACAAGCGCCTCAAGCCCGTCCATGGCCTCTGCCGGCATGCGCTGTGTGCTTTCGCTCAGGGCAAGGGGTTCTATACGTTCACGGATCTTGTAGATCTCCAGGCATTGCGCCTGGTTCATGTGGGCAACCCATGCGCCCCGGTTCGCCTGAAGCGTCAGCAGGCCTTCGCTTTGCAGGGCCTTGAGCGCTTCCCTGACGGGAATACGGCTGGCGCCGAAATGTGCCGAGTAATCTTCCTGGCGAATGCGTGTTCCCGGTGCAAGTACGCCCGACAGGATATCGTGCCGCAACGCATCGGCAATCCGGCGGGCCGTAGGTGCAAGTGGCTGGGAGGCTGCATTGTCGGTCATACGTTACCCTGCATGGAAAATCATGATCCCACCGCCATCAGGATTTCACCGGCCCGTCCTCCGCCAGTCCCGAAAGGGGCACGGCAATCCCGCATGCTGGCGGTTCGCCAACGGGTGTAAAGGATTCCACCAGTATGGCAATAGCGACAAATCCCGCCAGCAACATGACCGATGCGCAGAGGAACGCCGCACCAAACGATCCGGTCAGGCTTACCAGATATCCCGTCAGGACGGTTGCGATGATCCCCGCGCCGTTATTGACGAAATTCGCAATCCCGGTCACCGTGCCCCCGACCCCACGCGGCGCAACCAGTGAAGGCAGGCTCCAGATGATCGGGGCGGCACTGGACAGGCCCCCAAGGGAGATGGATATCCAGAACACCGCCCATCCGGGACGATGCGTAAAAATGGCCCCGATCATCGCCATGCCAAGCATGAAACCCAGCATGAGCATGGCCTTGCGTGTCCATGTGTCGTCATATCCACGGCGGCACAGCGCATCAATCAGCCAGCCCCCGACAAACAGTTCGCCAAGGGTCGCGACACCCCACGGTATCATGACGTAGATGGCGGACTGCATCATGCTGACATGCAGTTCACGGACAAGGTAATTGGGCATCCATGTCAGGAACAGCGTGAAAAAATACCCGTATGCGGCAAAGCCCAGGATGATGCCCCAGATCTTGCGCTGCCGCAGCAGGTGGGGAATGGTGGCCCAGCCACTTCCGGCCGTAGCCGTCCCTTCGGCACAGGCCCCGCCCGCCAGTATGTAACGATGTTCCTGTGCCGTCAGACGCGGATGCCGGGACGGATCGCGATAGCCAAGGAAAAAGGCAACCGCGTAACACAGGCTGAAACATGCGGTCATGACAAAGGACCAGCGCCAGCCAAGATGGACCGCGACAAGGGCAACAAGCGGGACGCCCACCACATTGGCAAACCGCGCGGACGCATCAAACACGGCCGTCGCCGTTCCGCGTTCACTGCGCGGGAACCAGTATCCGGTGGCTTTCGTACCGGCCGGATAAGCCGGTGCCTCCGCCAGTCCCAGCAGCATGCGCGCGCCAAAGAACCCCGCGAACCCCTGTGCCAGCGCCATCAATCCCGATGATACCGTCCACAGCACCGTGCTGAAGCGCATTGTCGCGCGCGCACCAAAGCGATCGGCCAGCAGCCCGCTGGGGATCTGGGCGAAGGCATAGACCCAGAAAAACCCGCTGAAAAGCCAGCCAAGCTGAATGTTTGTCAGGCCATATTCCCCCTGGATCTGCGGCGATGCCACCGAAAGGGCGATACGGTCGATATAATTGACGAAAACCCCAAGGGCGAGCAGACAGCCAATACGCCACCTGACCCCCGGCACCGGACGGGACTGGTCCATGACGACCTTCTTTCATTACGCGAAACCCTGCGGCAGGCGCGGGATTCACAGATATCCATTCGCCGTCCAGCCACCGTCCACCGACAGGACATGACCCGTGACATGGGCGCTGCGCGGTTCGCACAGATACAGCACCGCATCCGCGATCTCGCTCGCCTTGCCAAGGCGATGCTGCGGGGTGCGCCGTTCCAGCGCGGCCATGTCCAGTCGCCCCGATGCCGCAAGTTCACGCGTCAGGGCGCTGTCCACATATCCGGGCGCCACGCAGTTGACGCGGATGCCATAATCCGCCCATTCAAGGGCAAGGCATTTCGTCATCATCGCGATCGCGGCCTTGGTCGTACAGTACGAAAGACGCTGCGGCGCGGCGACAAGGGAATAGATCGAGCCGATATTGACGATGGTGCCCCTGCCCGCGCCACTCATGCGGCGCGCGGCCTCCCGGCTGCAGAAAAACGGGCCGTTGAGGTTGATGCCCACGACACGCAGCCAGCTTTCATCCGTCAGGTCAAGTGTCGGGCCGTTCCCGCTGATGCCTGCATTGTTGACCAGAATGTCGGGGGCTTTCCCTTCCTCATCAAACTGGCGGAACAGGCTGCGCACGGCGTCCGGGTCGGCCACGGACGCGACGTAGGGACTGGCCTGTCCCCCGGCCTCGCCAATGGCGGCACATGTCGCCTGCGCCGCTTTTTCCGCGACATCATTGACCAGGACAACGGCCCCTGCCCCCGCAAGGGCGATGGCGGTTTCACGGCCAATGCCCGATCCCGCGCCCGTGACAAGCGCCGTGCTGCCGGAAAGTGATTTCATGGATTTTCTCCGCTGAACGGTATTCTTATTTTATGACAACCGGATTCACTGGCGCGCCGGAACCGCCGACAACCTTCAGCGGGGCGGCGGTGTACAGGAACGACCACTGCCCATCGGCAGCACAGTCCTCCGCCAGCGCATCAAGGGCGATGATCTCGGTAAAGGTGATGCCGAGATTACGCATCAGCGCACAATGCAACGGCAGGACAACCCCGCTTTCGGGATCGACGGTCACCTCGTTGGCGATCGTGTCGGTCACAAGGTTGGGAATTTCCTTCTTGTGGAACCAGTGGACCAGTTCAGGGCTGTAGGTCAGGCCGGGTTCCAGAAAGTCCTTGTAGAATTCTTCCTTGGGCGTGCGATAGAATTTCCCGATCCAGCCCGTGCGGATCACCAGCACGTCATGGGGCATGATCTCGACGCCCTGCTGTGCCGCCGCCGCCTCAAGGTCCTCATGCGTGAAGGTCTCGCCCCGGTCCAGACAGTCCTTGCCCCGGAAACGCGCCATGTCGATCAGTACACCGCGCCCGACCACGCCACGTTCCGCGATGGGCAGCACGCTGGCCTTGCTCATCGCGCCCACCGTCGTCGTCGCGGGATAGCCGTTATAGAGGGTATTGTCGTACCAGACATGTCCCAGCGCATCGTACTGGCTGGATCCCTGCAGGTACATCACCACCATGTCATCGGCCCATTCGCCCCCACCCGACAGGGGTTCGGCCTTTCCACACATGAAATGGGCGCGATCCATGACATTGACCCGGTGCGCCGTCGCACGTCCGGGCCAGATCGGGTCCCCTTCCGGTGCTGCAATACGGATCCCCAGGGTAAATACTTTTCCCTGCCTTACGGAGGCAACACCACGCAGGACTTCCTGCGCGGTCAGGAAATTGAGGGAACCGACCTCGTCATCCTTGCCCCACCGCCCCCAGTTCTTGGGCAACTGTTCCAGCAGACGGCCAAGGTCGGGCATGTAGCACCGTAATTTGCTGTCAGCCATTATCCTGTCTCCCGCGCCCTTCTTCCGGGGCGTCATCTGAAGAAAATGTTTGTCAGGTCAGCAATCTTATGGGTTGTTCAACGATATTCCTGAATGTGCCCAGCCATTGCGCGGCCAGTGCACCATCGACAACGCGGTGATCGACACAAAGGGTGCAGGTCATGAGTGACGCAATCGCAAACTGCTCCTCCCTGACCACCGGCCTGCGACTGATGGCCCCGATCCCAAGTATCGCGGCATGGGGCGGGTTGATGATGGGGGTGACCGTATCAACACCGAACATCCCGACATTGGAAATCGTGAAACAGCCACCCTGCATTTCATCCGCGCGCAGTTTTCCCGCACGTGCACGTTCAATCAGGGCACGGACCTCCCTGCTGGTGGTGGCAAGCGACTTGCGCCCCGCATCACGCACGACAGGCACCAGCAACCCGTCGGGCACCGAGACCGCGACGGCAATATCGACCTGCCGCGGGAATAGCAGCGCCTCCTCCGAATACATGACATTCATCGACGGCACCGCGACAAACGCCACACTGGCGGCACGGATCAGCATGTCATTGACCGACAGGCAAAACGTATCCGGGGCATCCGGTGCTGGCGCAACGCGGTTGAGTTCATCACGCAGCGTCAGGAGGGCATCGACCTGCACATCAACGGAGACATAGAAATGCGGGATCGTCTGCTTGGCTTTCGTCAGGCGCTCCGCAATGACGCGCCGCATGCCCGACATGGCGACACGGTCACCTTCGTCCTTCGGTTTTTCCGTTTCCTGAGCAACCGTTTTGCTACCGGACAGCAGGCAATCGATGTCGCGGCGCAGGATCCTGCCCTGTGGGCCGCTGCCATCGACCTGCTTCAGGTCCACTTCATGCAGGCGCGCAAGGCGACGTGCGACAGGGGATGCGAAAATACGTGCCCGTGTTTCCCTGCCTGACACAACAGGGGCGCGGGCCTTCTCCTCCCTGACCGGCAAAGGAACCTCCGCCACAGTTTCCTGCGCCGGGTTCGGTACGGTTCGGACATCCATGCCGGATATGTCGGGAACCTTCTCATCCGACCTGACAACGATACCGACCACCTGATCCGCGCAGACGCCCTGTGTACCGTCCGGGACAAGGATACGCCCCAGGATGCCGTCCGCTGGCGCTTCTATTTCTATCGTGGCCTTGTCCGCCTCCATCTCCGCAAGGATGTCCCCGGCAGAAATCGCATCCCCTTCGGCCCGGAGCCAGCGGGCCAGTGTAACCGTCCCTGAGGATGCGGACAGGTCCGGCATGAAAATATTGACAGCCATGAAGGTCTACCTCGCTGACAGGCGTCACCCGGCCATATAGAGGCCGCCATTGACATGAATGACTTCCCCGTTGACAAAACTCGCATCATTCCCGCACAGGAACGCCACGACGGACGCCACTTCGCCGGGCTGGCCGAAACGTCGGGCCGGTGTCTGGGCCTTGAGCATCTCGCCTTTCTGGCCGCGCAGGTCACGTGTCATCGCGGTCTCGATGATCCCGGGTGACACCGCATTGGCACGCGTGCGCCCGGCAAGTTCCATGGCAAGCGAACGCGTCAGGCTGAGAACCGCGCCCTTGGAGGCGGAATAATGGGCATGGTTCTGGCTGCCACGATGGGCGGCGACGGATGTCAGGGTCACGATCGCGCTGTCATCGCGCAAGGCGGGCATGGCCGCCTTGCACAGGTAAAAGACGCTATCCAGGTTTATGGCAATGACCCTGCGCCAGTCGGCGGCATCCATCCGCACGACCGGACATTCCGGGTAAATGCCAGCACCCGGCACCACGAAATCAATGCCACCAAAATGATGGACCGCACGATCGACAATGTCCTGCGCATCATCTTCGCGGCCCGCGTCATAACGTGCCGCGATGACACGCTCCGCCTTCGGGTCCATCTGGCGCGCCATCTCCGTGACGGCGCCCTCATCAAGGTCCGCCAGAAGCAGGCTGGCCCCACGCGCGAAAAAAAGCGCGGCGATTTCGCGGCCAATGCCCCCTGCCGCCCCGGTCAGGAGCAGGGCACGACCTGTAAATTCCTGCATTGCAGTCTCCATAGATAAACGGGACCGGTGCCAGAAGGCCTCTCCGGGAATGGCCGCTAGGCCAGTTCAAGCAGTTCCCCGAGGGCCGCACTGATTTCCTCCCGTCCGGCACATGCCGCGCGTTCCAGAACTTTCGAGATGCTGGGGGAGGCTTCGCCACCCGTCACCCGCATGATCGGGCCATCCAGCCAGTCGAACAGGCGTCGCTGGATTTCGTCCGCCAGCCACCCGCCATAGGACGTTCCACGCGCGCCCTGTTCCACCAGAAGCACACGGTTTGTCCTGCGGATACTTTCTCCTATCGTGTCCCAGTCAAGACTGGCGCGATCCAGCCAGCGCAGATCAATGACGTCCACATCCGCATCAAGTTCATCAACAATATCGAGAACAGGCTGCACCATCGCAAGATAGGTAATGACCGTCACTTTACTTCCTGACCTGCGCAATGCGGCGGAACCCGGCGGGATAATGCCATCGAGGTCAACGGGAGCCGGAAGCATCTGCTGGTACAGGTCCACATGTTCGATCACCAGCACCGGGTCATTGATGGCAAGGGCGGCATTCATCAACCCGACATAATCGGCAGGACATGACGGCGCCACGATGCGCCAACCCGGCGCCGTTGCGAAAATCCCCGCCGGGTCCATGGAATGTTGTGACCCGTATCCCGTTCCCATCGCAACCTTGGTGCGCAGGACAAGGGGAACATCAATCGCGCCGCCAAACATATGCCGCGCCTTGCCCACCTGATTGAACACCTGGTCCGCCGCCACCCACATGAAATCGGGATACATGAACTCCACCACCGGCCTGAAACGCCCATCCATGGCAAGGCCGCCGGCAAGGCCCATGAACGCATTCTCGCTGATTGGCGTGCCGAACACGCGCCCCGGAAAATTGGCGGCCAGATCACGCGTGGCGCCATTTGTCCCGCCTTTGAGGCGATGGACATCTTCGCCCAGCACGACAATGCGGGGGTCCTGTTCCATCCGTTGGTTCATGACATCGGCGACAACATCGACAAATTTTCGTTTTGTGCTTTCTCCCGCCGTTCCCTGCGAAAGGCGCGGCAGGGCACTGATCTCGTCAAGGTCGCTGCGGATCCCCACATCCCGGAAGGAGGCTGCCGGCCACAGTTCCGAACGGACGGCGCGGCGGTTGCCCTCCATGACCGTCAGTTCGGCGGAGATCTCCTCCATGACCGCGCGGCAGCGTTCACGCAGGTCGGAGATATCCTTTGCCGTCAGCAGGTCGCGCCGGATCATTTCCCGACCGACCTGCTCTATCGGGTCACGCTCGCGCCACGCGGCCTCCTCCCCCTTGTCACGATAGCCAAAGGCGCTGCCGGGAAGTTTCCCGTTCTGGTGGAAATAACGATAGACCGTGGCTTCGATAACCGCCGGCCCCTGTCCCGCGCGACAGACCGACAGCGCCTGCTGCATCGCCATGTACGTGGCGACAGGGTCCATGCCATCGACCCGCCATGACGGAATGCCAAAGGCCAGTCCCCGCGATGACAGGCGCGGTTCGGCCGTGGCCTCGTCAACATGGGTGGAGACGGCATAGAGATTGTTTTCGATAAAGAACACCAGCGGAAGTTTCCATGCCGCCGCAAGGTTCATGGTTTCAAGGACGGAACCGATATTGACGGCCCCGTCCCCGAAATAGGTCACCGAAACATTGTCCGTGCCCGCCATGCGGTCCGCCCATGCGGCCCCGGCCGCAAGCGGGACGCCCCCACCCACGATCGCGTTGGTTCCCGTCACCCCGGCTTCGGCCCATCGCAGGTGCATCGACCCGCCACGCCCGAGGCAGAACCCGCTCCGAAGCCCCATGATTTCGGCCAGCGCGCCCTGCAGGGTTTCCCGGATGGCCCCGTCAAGGGGCGCATCGTGCACAAGGGGTTGCTGTTGCGCGACATAACCAAGCGCCTTGGCAAGGAACTGGTGATGTCCCCGGTGGGATCCATTGACCTGATCGCCGGGCAACAGGGGAAGGATGCTTCCCACCGCGCCGCCTTCCTGCCCGATCGAGGAATGGGCCGGGCCATGGACCAGGCCATTTCCCGCAAGGTCAAGGACACTTTCTTCAAACGCCCGTATCAGGCTGAGCCGGACCAGCATTGTATCCAGAATGGCAGGATCCATCGCGTCCCAGTCATCCTGTGTCGCGCAAAGCTGCACCCATGATGCCTGGGGATCCAGAGGAATGGTACGCATCATGCCTGTTCCTTCATGACATCCCGACCGCGGGAGCGGTCAGGGCTATCCGCAACGGGTATCAGCTAATTGGATACATTTGTATGTATATCTCTGACATACATGTAAAAAATAGGTGATATTTTTACATTATGGATACATTTCGATATCCATTTCCTACGAAACCGCTCTCCATGACCGTCCTGCCCCCAAGGCAGCCGGACAGGCCCGCCTTCCGCCGACGCCCCCGCAACAGCCGGCATCCATGCCCGAGACTGAAGGCAACCCTCACGCTGAAATCAGTTCTTCCCCGCATGTCATCACGTCATAGTGCGCCTGGTGCGTCCCGCTGTCGCCACCGATGCCCGATGGGCTGCAGCGACACATATTTTCTTTTCCACGGGAGATGTCATGAACAGTCACCATGTCCTGATTGCCGGAGCCAGCGGTGTCGTCGGCCTTGCGGCGCTTGAGGCTTTCCTTGGGGCTGGCTGGGCGGTCACCACGCTTGGCCGTGCGCCAGCAGGCCCGGGCAAGGCGCCCCATATCAGCGCCGACCTCCTCGACCCGGAGAGTCTGGCATCCCAAAGCGATGCGCTAAAGGGGATCACGCATCTCTTTTATGCGGCGCTCAGGCCCAATGCCGATCCGGGGATCGAAGCGGATGAAAACGCCGCCATGCTGGAAAACCTTGTCGCGGCCCTGCGCAGATCCGCGGCCCCTCTCGAACGGCTGATCTTCGTTCAGGGCGGCAAGGTTTATGGCGCGCATCTGGGCGTTTACAAGACCCCTGCGCGCGAGGACGACAGCCGTCATTTCCCGCCAAACCTCTATTTCCGGCATGAGGACTTCGCCCGTGCGCAGGAACGCGAGGGGCTGAAATGGACCGCCCTGCGGCCGGATATCGTCATTGGTCCTTCGCTGGGATCGGCGATGAACCTCGGCAACCTCATCGGGCTGTACGGCACCCTGTGCCGTGAAACGAACACGGCCATGCAGTTCCCGGGTCCGGAGGAAGCCTATCGCAACACGCTGGTCAACATTACCGGCACCGAAGTTCTGGGCGAAGCCGCGTTATGGGCGGCGGAAAACAACAGGGATGGCGCCTTCAACATCACCAACGGGGATGTGTTTCGCTGGTGCCACGTCTGGCCCAGGCTGGCACAATGGTTCGGGCTGGATGTGGGGGAACCGCAACCGATCTCCCTTGCCGAACGGCTGCATGCGCTCCGGCCTGTCTGGGCACGGCTTGCGGCACGCGACGGACTGGCCGAAGCCAATCCGGACCGGATTGCGCCCGGCGCGTTCGGGGACTTCATCTTCCACGTCCGCAAGGATGCGATCTTTGACGTGACCAGGGCGCGGCAGGCGGGATTTCCCGGCATGACGCGCCGCTCTGATGACGTGCTGCTGGCCCATCTGGACAGCATGCGCGCACGCAGGCTGATCCCGTAGACGCCGATACTCAACCGGGCCGGACCTTACCTCATTTCGCGGATCGTGCCCTGCGCACCATCAGCCCGACAATCATCATGAACGCCAGGAACATGAAGCTGCTGCTGACACTCAGGCTTGCGCTGATCGCCCCCTTATAGGCCTGCGTCACCTGTACGTGCATGGCGGGGGACAGCGTCTGGATGGCCGCCATGCCCTTTTGCAGAAACGCTGATACATCAATCCTTTGCGGCAGGGCCTGAAGCCGGTTCTGCAACGTCAGCGCCATCACGCCGCCTGATAATGCCACACCGAGCGCACCGCCAAGCGAGCGGATGAACGACATCATGGCGGTGGCGATACCCAGCGCGCCAGACGGCACGGCATTCTGGATCATGACGGTCGCATTGGGCATGCCGATCCCCATGCCAAGGCCCAGACACCCGAGGCTGAGCAGAAAGAAAAGGGCCGGCGCGCCATGATGGGCGCACACCGCGATCAGCGTCAGCGACGCAAATTCGATCCCCACGCCAATGGCCAGCAGCAGCGCGTAACGCTGCGTGCGGGAGGAGACATAGCCCCCCAGCACCGAACTGACCATCATCGTGCCGACCTGCGGCAGCATCATCAGGCCGGACGCCGCCGGTGTCTCGCCCAGCACGAGTTGATAATAGAGGGGCAGGAAAATCATAGACCCCATCATCGCGAACGACATTATGCCGGTCGCGGCGACACAGACGGAAAACTCCGCAATGCGCAGCAGGTGAAGATTGATGAGGGGTTCGGGTGCGCGCCGTTCCTGCAGGATGAACAGCACGAAAAGCGCCATGGTAACGCCCAGCAGAAAAAATGTGAGCGGCGATGTCCATGGCAGCGAGGTTCCCAGCGCATTGAACAGCAGCAGGAATCCCGCCGTCGCGACGCTCAGCAATGCCGCGCCGGGATAATCGATCCGCGGCCTTGCCTCCGCCCGGCGGGCGGGCAGGCTGAACATGATCAGCGCCAGCGCCAGTAGCCCGACCGGAAGATTGACAAGGAACACCCACCGCCATGACAGCGCACTGGTCAGTACACCACCAAGGAACGGCCCCGTCACGCTGCTGACCGCGAACGCGCCGGTAAAAAGCCCCTGGTAACGGCCACGCTGCTGTGGTGTCACCATGTCACCGATCACCGTCTGCGACAGTGTCATCAGGCCGCCGGCCCCCACGCCCTGCAACCCGCGGAACAGGATCAGTTCCCACATGCCCTGCGCCATCCCGCACAGGAGCGAGGCGCACAGGAACGAACCGATACTGAACGCCAGCAGGGGACGCCGCCCGAACATGTCGGACAACCGACCATACAGGGGCGTCGCGATGGTGGAGGTCAGCATGAACGCCGTGACCACCCAGGACATGTGCGCCAGTCCGCCAAGGTCGCTGACGATGGTCGGCAGCGCGGTGGAAACGATGCTCTGGTCCAGCGCGCCCATGACCATGGTCAGGATCAGGCCGATGAACACCATCAGCCGTGGCGCGTTACGGGCGGCGGAAGCTGTTCCCGCCGTGGAAGAAAACTGCACGAAGATTTCCCGTCATGACAAGACAGGCCGCACGATGCCCCATGACGGGTATCGGCGGCCCCGGATATTTGTGGTCGTAGTCGATAGAGGGTGCGCCGTCACATCACTTCCGGCGCAAAACGGCTGACCTCGATCCCTGTCCCCACGGGCAGCAGGACGCTGGACATACCGGGACGCGCCCGGATGGCCCGGCCATAACGCTTCACGTCCTCGGTCGCGGGCCGGATCATGTTATCCGCCACCACGATCGCCCCCGGATTGAGGCGGGGATAGAATGCATCCAGACAGGGCACATACAGGTCTTTCCACAGGTCAACGAAGACAAAATCCACCTTCTGCGGCAACTCCCCGATCATGGCCACGGCATCGCCGACACGAAAGTCGATCCAGTCCGCCAGTCCGGCCCTGTCGGCCATCTTGCGGGCATGGTCCGTCTTGTATCCATGCCGTTCCATCGTGATCAGCCGTCCGCCCGTCGCACGCGCGGCCTCGGCCAGCCAGATCCCGGAATAGCCGAACGACGTGCCGAGTTCGAGAATGGTCGCCCGGCCAAGGCTGCGGGCAAGGATGTTGAGCATCCGCCCGGTATCCGGCCCGATGGCACGCATGCGCTGGTCCTGGCCACCATCGCGCCCGCCGGGCGGTTCCTGTCGCGGGCGGCTTCGTTCCTCCGCCATGCGGGCGTGGTAGAGATCGAGAACCGTCCGGATCCTGTCATCCATATCGTGCATGTCCCCCTCCCCGACCTGTGGGTCCTCAGGCCTGTTCGATCGCGCGGGCGGCCTCGTCCAGCACGGCCGCGATCCGTGCCTGTGCCTCAGGATCGGGACTGCCGTGGCGAAGCCGCAGGCGCAGCGCCGTCTTGAGGTTTTCCATGGCCCGCACCACCGGCACCGACGCGTGCCTGCGGTTGCCTTTTCCTTCGGTGCCGGCCGTCGCGGCGCGCGCAAGGATCTCCTCATGCGCCGGGCGGTTCGCGGCAAGGAATGCCGTCCCTTCGGGAGTGATGGCGTAGCTTTTGCGCCCTTCGTCCCCGGTCGGACGGATATACCCCCCTTCCTCCAGCCATGTGAGGGTCGGGTAGATCACGCCGGGACTTGGCGTATAGCTGCCACCGAATTTTTCCTCGATGGTCTTGATGAGTTCATAGCCATAGGTCGGATTTTCCGAAATCAGGCCAAGGACCAGCAGGCGCATCTCGCCATAATCGAAAAGCCTGCCACCACGGGAACCACCCCGGCCCCCATGGCGGCCACCACCCCGGCCATGATGGCGCATGGAACCGGCAGGGGCCGGCATGCCTTCGGGAGAGAAAACGCGGCGGTCATGACCGCCAGAATGTCTGTTTCTGTGTTTCATGACCCCCGATATAATTCACGATATATCGTTTGTCAAGATATATCGGAACATGTTTTTCTTTTCCGGCCATCGGGGCCATTCCCATCCTGGACACGAACAAGGCACCTGCTACGGATGGCACATATCTTCCCCGCTGCCGGCGCAGGGCAAAAAGGTTGGCAGGCGGGAATTATAACCATATGACGTATTTCATTTTCCCTTACATACACGCCATCTTACGAAAGATACCAACCATTGGACCATACGGAACTCGTCAAGGCGCTTGGCACTTTTCTTGCCATCATGAACCCCTTTCTCAGCCTGCCTGTCTTCCTGGCGATGACAACGGGGTTTTCGGTGGCCCAGCAGCGCACGCTTGCCGTCAAGGTGACCGTGTATTCGGCCATCATGTGTCTGGTCATCCTGCTGGCAGGACAGAAGATCATCGGTTTCTTTGGCATTACCATTGACCAGTTCCGTGTGGCGGGTGGCATTGTGCTGGCCCAGATTTCATGGTCGATGCTCAACGGCAGCAGCATCCCTTCCCATCAGGGCAGCCATCAGGAACAGGCCCAGTTGCAGAACCTGTCGGGACTGGCCTTCTATCCCCTCACCTTTCCCATGCTGATTGGTCCCGGTACCATTGCGACCATCATCATCTATACCGGCCATGGCGGTTCCCTGACCAATTCGGTGGAAATAGGCGGCATTATCGCGGGAATACTTCTTGTCCTGTTTGCCACCCTGTTCTTTGCCTCGGAAATCGGCAGGGTCATGAGCGAGACAATGCGCACCATCACGACGCGCCTGATGGGGATGATCCTGCTGGCCATTTCCGTCGGCATGGTCATCGCGGGTCTCAAGGCGGTCCTGCCCGGACTTTCCCATTGAATGCGATGGTTATGAAGCCAGCAGGCAAGGCAATATGGCAAAACGCCCCGTCAGTATAACGGGCAATACCATTGCCCCCGCACAATGTTATCCCAAAACATAAAGAAGTTTTTGGTGAAGCTTTTTTCAAAAAGCTTCAAAGAATGCCGGATTTAAAAAGGCAGCAGCCAAAGCTCCTGATTTTCCACCAGTGTGCCGTTTACGCCCCATCATCGGAATGGAGATGGGTCAGGCCCCTGACAGACCATCATCCATAATAACCCGCCATGTCCCTGTGCCTCACAGCCTCCATTGTGACTGACGCGCCCATTGGCGGATGGTGTCGGTCAGGGGAGGAAGGCCGGGATCATACCGGGTGGCGGCATCATATTTCAGGATGAAGCAGGCGGGGCCGTCCTGCACGGACTGGCGCACGGCGGCCTGGCCAAAGACATGATCGATGCCGGTCGCAAACAGTCCCCCGGCAATATCGGCATATTTTTCCCAGAATGGTCCTTCATTGGCTTTTTGCAGCATGTCTGGCGTTACCGTGCCATTTCTGAAAGCAAGGATGACCTTAACCAGCGTATCCATGGCGGCCTGTCCACGCGCACGGGGAAAGCCGGTCTGTTTCCAGGCAGGATCCCCCAGATAATGGGCAATGCCTTCGTCCTGTACATCCAGCAGAAGCTGTCTTTCCGGCGTCATGGCTTTCATGAAAGCCTGCCACCGGGCATCCGTGGCACGGTACCATGAAAAATAGATATGGAACATTTCATGGTGCAGAAGATCTTTTACGATATCTGCCGAATTTGTTCCGGTATCTCCGTATGATGCAACCTGCCGTGCATCAATCAGCATCACGGGATCGCCGGATGTTTCATTCAGGAACGGTATGCCGTGCCGCCATGAAAAATGACGGACATACATGTCACTGAACAACGGAACCCCGTTCCCCACCACGAAAATGCGCAAAGTGTGGCCGGAACCTTTCAGGGGCGGGACATAGGCGGCAACATCGCGGGCGATATCGTGCATGGGCCAGTGGTTCATGCTGTCCAGAAGTTCCTGCACATTCTGGACCGATGGCTGCGGAATGGTGCCTGCGGGCAAGGTGCCAAATGTGGGAACTGACAGTTCCGCCAGTTTACCACCGTCCGTAGCGGCACTCAGGGCGTTGCATCGGGCAATGTCGGTTCTGGTGGCGCGCATGCAGCGCACCCATTCCGAAGCCCCCCGGGTATCGAGAATAATGGTGGGAACGGAAATGGCTGAAGACGTCCCTGTGGCCATGGCTTCTGGTGCGTTGCCCGCCAGCCCCGCTGCCAGGAGGAGCAGGAGGAAAACAGAACGCCGAAGCATTGGAAGCAAACCCGCACAACCTGACGATACCATGAACGCACGTTCCTGAAGCCATATCCCTTCATACCAAACTGCCCTGCGGCGGCAAGGCGTATCCGACCCCGGCACGGTCATCCTGACTGGCTGACGCAACATCCATGGCCCGAGGCGACGATACGCGACACGCCGCATCCTGCCTCCCCCGGCGCAGGTTTCTGATGCCGATGCCGGTGCAACGACAAAGGCGCGCATAACACCCATTCATCATAGTTTTAGTGATACCCATCCATTTTTCGATATGTTGCCATACACGCCACCATGGCCATTTTGACCTTTTCAGGACCGCAGCAGGCGGCCGGATATTGATATCAATCAATGCGCCGGATCTTCCACCCCATACCGTGACTGCGGCAATCTTCCAGGAATCCCAGACAATGACCGACCTTCCCTGGCTCACCTCCAAGCCTGAAGCACCGGAACCCATCCGCGGTGATCGTGGCGCAAGCATTCTTGGCCCCCGCAACCTTCCGCGTGAACGCGAGGTGCCCGACCTCCTCGCCTCCCCCGATACGGACGCCGGGACCATCCCGAACCTGAAGTTCTCCTATGCCGACGCGCGCAACCGCCTGGGATCGGGCGGATGGGCACGCGAAATCACCATTCGCGAACTGCCTGCCGCCACGACGCTGGCTGGCGTGAACATGCGCCTCAAGCCGGGCGGGTATCGCGAACTGCATTATCACAAGGAAGCCGAATGGGGCTTCATGATCGCGGGCAAGGCACGGGTCACCGCACTCGATACCGAAGGCCGCCCGTTCGTGGATGATGTGGAGGCCGGAGACATCTGGAACTTCCCCGCCGGCATTCCCCATTCCATCCAGGGACTGGGCACCGAAGGATGCGAATTCCTGCTGGTCTTCGACGATGCCAATTTTTCGGAAAACGAGACCTTCCTCATCAGCGACTGGTTCGCGCATACGCCCCGCCACATCCTTGCCAAGAATTTCGGCGTGCCGGAATCGGCGTTCGCCAACCTGCCGACCGACGTGGAAAAGACCCGCTGGATCTTCAACGGCACCGAACCCACCGTCGCCAAGGAAGACGCGATCAGGTGCCCGCAGGGTCCGTCCCCCATCCGCTATACGCACCGCTTCCTGCAGCAGCCCCCGGCAAAGGCGGCGGGCGGGACCGTGCGCGTCGTGGATTCGCGCAATTTCCCCGTGGCCTCGACCATCGCGGCTGCCATCAATGTCGTCGAACCGGGTCGGATGCGTGAACTGCACTGGCATCCCAACAATGATGAGTGGCAGTATTTCGTGCGTGGCCGCGCCCGCATGACCGTCTTTGCCTCCGGCGGGAAGGCGCGCACGTTCGATTATTGCGCGGGGGATGTCGGGTATGTGCCGCTTGGCATGGGCCATTACCTTGAAAACATCGGTGACGAGCCGATGGTGTTCCTCGAAGCCTTCAAAAGCGACAGGTTCGCCGATTTCTCTGCCAACCAGTGGCTGGGCCTGTCGCCGCGCCAGATGGTGAAGGAACACCTCAACCTTGATGAGGAAACCCTGTCGAAACTGCGCCAGGACAAGCCCCTTATCGTCTGATGAACCCAGCCCTGTACCCTGTCCTGCGTGTCGCGACACTGGGGCTGATCGCCGGTTATGTGGATGCCGTGGGATATGTCGAACTCCACGGTATCTACAGCGCGGCCATGACCGGGAATTCCACGACCTTTGGCGTGTCGCTGGCCCGGCATGACTGGGGGCGGGTCGCCAGTGTGGGGACCGTGCTGGGGCTGTTTTTCATGGGTGCGCTGGGCGCCGCCATCGTGCGCCGGTCACTGCGGCAGTGGCGGTATGAATGGCTGTGGATCGCAGTCCTGCTGCTGCTGGCGCAGTTCGTGCACTGGTCCCATGCCGCTGACACCAGTTCCCGGACCGAGACGCTGCTCCTGACCGTGGCCATGGCCATGCAGGGGGAAGTGCTGTCGCGCTTTTCCGGTGCGTCCGTACAGACCATCGTCGTCACGAACAACATCATCAAATTCGCCAACAACATCATCGCGTACCTGTGGGGACTGAAGGACGGAAAGTGGGCATTGTCTCCCATCTCCATGCTGCCCGGCCTTGGGTGGGGCTGCTGCATCGCCGGGGCCTTCCTGTCCGTGCCGGCGCGGGACCTGACATCGGCTTTTTTCCTGTTTCCCATCCCGCTTCTGATCGCGTTATGCTTCCTTCATACTGCGGATCTGCAAGAGGGCTGATCCATGTCGCACACGACTGCATGTCCATGATTGGCATGCGCAGTCGGGCCACGTCATCAACACCCGCGTCCCGGCGCGCCCTTCCGGTTTTCCGGCTGTCCCCATGCCGGGGCGTATCTGCTTCAGCGTGAATGAGAAGCGCCACGACTGCTCCGCACGCGCCGAAGGATTCGATCGCGTGCCTGTCGCGCATGACCCGGTCAGGCGCCCCCTCTTTTCCGCCGATCTTCTGACGCAGATGGTCAATCGCGAGATAGCGCAGGGGATCGGCCGGCCGGGTGCCCGCGACAATCCGGACGAAACGCAGCCATGACTCCTGCACGATACCCTCTGCCCGAGCGCGATCGCTGACGAGACCGCTGGCATATTTCAGTAATGCGTGGATACAGGGTCACAACCGGGGGGCTGGCTTCAAAACGCCACTGTTTCCGCGCCTGTGCAAACAGTCCGGCAAGCGCGGGAAACCAGCGTTTTCTCTCCATGGTCATGGGCTTTCCTGCCACTCCGGCGGCAGGGTAATGCGGCCACCCTGCCGGGCGGCGGCCATGATCAAAGATTTTTATGGCCTGCATCATTCCGTCTTCCGAAATGGACGACATGGTATATATATCTGCCTTCACAAACTCATTCGCTGGGTCCCGCAGGTTCCAGCTTCCCTCGGGCTTCGCGATCGTCTGTCACATGCGCCATGTTTTCTTCCCCGCAAGGATCAGGACCGCCGACTGGCGGCCCAAAGGGTTCCTTGGCGCCAGTTCAGGAAGTGAAGGCGGCCAATCGATTTTTTGCCCCGCATCGTTAAAAATAGCGGATGCCACCTTTTTTCGAGGCTGCTTTGCAGATACGATAAAGAACAATATCCCCCGCAGGAAGGAAATATAGACCGTAAACATATCTCAAAAAATATGACACGGTATTTTTCCATGTATGACAATTTTCCATAAATCATTCATGCAGATACATAAATTCATACTGTGTTTTGTATTCATGTAACCACATAATTATCCGGGACGGAAAATCGAATATGGGAAGTGCGTTTTCTGCTGAAACTATCAAGAATACAGATCTGCCTATTCTGGTTGGTGTGGCGGGCCATATAGATATTGCTTCCTCTGCCGAGGACACCATCCGCCAGCAGGTGGCCCATACACTGGATATGCTGCTGAAGAAGTACAAGACACATCTACGGATCGTGTGCGGCATGGCCCTGGGTGCAGATCGGCTTGTCGTTCAGCTTGCGCTGGAACGTTCGATTCCTGTCATCGCGCTGCTTCCCATGGCACGAGATAAATTCCGGCTCACACTGAAAGATCAATTCGCACAAGATAATTTTGATAAATTCCTGAGCCAGCCCGGCATTGAAGAAATCATTGAACTTCCGCAGGTCACCCTTCCCCCCCGGACAGACAGTAAAGGAATTACGGCTGCACCGGACGATACAAAAGCCAGGGAGGACGCAGAAGACATCCTGCAATATGAACAGATGGGCATCGTCCTGTGCCGTCTGTGTCACATCATAATTGCATTATGGAACGGTAAGGATACGGACCCGACAAGTAAACGCGTCAACCATACGCGCAAGACACGGGGGGGAACGGCCCACATCGTCTCGATGCGGCTTTATGGGGAATATGCCGATACTCCCGTGTCTACTTTTACAGGCAGTGAACTGTTTTCGGAACGACTTCCCCGTCTGGAACTCGCCCGTAGCGGGCCCGTCCTGCATATCGTGACCCCCCGCGAAAGCGCGCCGTCGTGCGACCTGCCACTGGAACACGCCATCTGGTACGCGGCTGAGGCCACATCCTACGGTGTGCCCGACCCCAGGGAATTTGACCTGCGCACGGCGCAAGGGGCGGAGAAACTGCGCGCCGTCCTGCCAAAGGATCTCGACAAGATCGTCGAGGTCAGCGATACGCTGCGTAAAACATGGGCGCAGGATATAGGCCGCTGTGAGCAGTCCATCAGCTATCTGTCTGTCCCCGCCAGCAAGGACGTTCCTGACAGCCTGCTGAACCAGATCAAGCTTCTGTATGCCGGCGCCGATGTCTTCTCCCTCCGCTGTCAGGGGAAACTTCTGGGGGGATGGGCGCCCGGCCTGCCCTTGTCCAAACTCTGGTCCTGGCCGTATCCGCTTGGAGCATTGTTCGTATTTGCGATTACCCTGCCCATTGCTTCCGCATGTTTTGAAATTTACTGCGAATATGGCAAGAACCTGTTCTGGCTGCTTGGGTACATTACGACCCTTGGCCTGTCAGGGGCATTTTATGCACGGGTCGTCAAGAATTCCAACTGGCAGGACAATTACCAGGACTATCGCGCCCTTGCAGAGGCCCTTCGTGTTCAGATCTACTGGGCAACATCCGGTGTGTCACTGGGCGTATCAGATAACTACCTGCGTTATCAGGAAAAAACCTTGGGCTGGATAAGGCAGGCCCTGCGCGGTCCAGCCCTGTATGGGGTGGGGGCCGCACTGCTGGTCCAGCGGCGACGGCAGGATACGGGCATCCAGATGGTCGATGCCGCGTGCGTCACGAAGGAACCATTATATCAATGGATCACCTCCCAGAGCGCATATTTCGAGAAGACCGAGAAAACCTACCAGCGTGCCCTGCAATGGGTGAACATCATGGCGGTCGGGGCACTGGCGGGGTCTGTCTGTGTGGCGGTTTCCCTGCTGGTGGTTCAGATCCTGTATGGCGGGCAGTTGCCCGAAACCGACCCTGAATGGCTGCGCGAAGCCCCAACGGTATTGATCGGTTTCCTGCCGGCGCTGGCTGCGTATTTTTTCTTTTTCAAGGAAGCCCGTGCCTATGATGACACCCGGGATTCCTGTGAACAGGGGCTTGCCCTGTTCAATACCGCGCTACAGCAGGCGGAACACCTGAAGGACAATCTTCCGGCAACTGCTGAAGACCAGAAAATATGGTGGCAGGACTGGAATGACCTGGCCACGGCCCTCGGCAAGGAAGCCCTTGCCGAAAACGGCACATGGATACAGGCCCACCGCGCACACCCGATCAAATTCCAGCTTGGAGGATAAGTCCAGTGCAGGTTTTCCGGATTTTCTTAAGCTCCACCTTTCTGGACTTCAGGAAAGAACGTCATTTACTACATACACTGGTCTTTCCGGCCCTTGAGAAGAAATTCGCGCATGCGGGGATTGAACTGGAGGTCATCGACCTGCGCTGGGGCGTCAATGAGACCGATGCCCGGACCCAGGATACGCTTGAACTGTGCCTTGATGAAATCCTGCGCTGCCAGCGCCTGACGGAAAAACCGAATTTCCTTGGCCTGATGGGCGGCCGCGTCGGCTGGCGCCCCCTGCCCAACATCCTTGGCCAGAACCTATATGACGCGCTTTATGAACTGGCTGATGACACTGGCGAAAAACAGGTTCTTGAGACCTGGTACAAACCCGACATCACGGTCCTGAATAATGACGCCCGCCGCTTCTCCGCCCTGGTGGAGCCGGGCGAAAGCGTCCGTATCCTTGCCCCGACAACGACAGATCCCGAAGAAAAGGCGGCGTGGGCAAGGGCCGAAAAGACCCTGCGGGCACTGTTTGACGCCTACAGCATAAGGGTACTGTCGCATTCGGGGAAGCGGGACAGTATCCTTGCCCTGTGTGCCAGCGCCACATTCCAGGAGGTCATGCTGGGGCTGAGGGTGGTGAAAAACCCGATCATCCTGCTGCGCGAGGATTTCTGCACGCAGTCCGGCAGTGATGCCGACAGCCAGATGGGAAAACTGCTCAGCACCGACATGCGTGATAAACTGGTGCGTTACTTCAGCAGGAGTGACCATCAGGATGATTTTTCACCGGGGTACTGGAAATTCGATACCGGGTTTGTCCTTGAACGGCTGAGCATGCATGTCGAGGAACTGCTGCATGAACATGTCAGCCTGCCCGATGCCCACCGGTTTTTTGGCGAAAACAGATGCCTGCCCCTCTATTCTTTCCCGGGGGACGAGACGAACCACAAGCCCGTCTTCCAGGGGCGCCAGCCGACACTGGACAGGCTGGAATCCCTGTTCACGCAGGACCCGACACAAAGCGCCGTGCAGATCGTGACCGGCAATGGCGGGGCGGGCAAGACCACGCTGATGGCCGCACTGGTGGCACGGCTGCGCAAGGCGAAGAAGGGGATCACGCCCGAACCTGCCCTGCATGAATATTACGTGGGCGCGACACCCGACAGCCTGCGCCTTGACAGGCTTGAACAGGACGTAAGTACCTGGCTGTCGCGCACCGACACCGCCCCCCTGTGGATGGTCATTGACGGGCTTGAGCATCTGGGTCCGCACAGCCTTTCCAGACTCCGCGGCACGATCGAGAGCAAAGCCGCGGAAATGGAGAAGAACAGGGAAAGGGGAAAAGAAACAGCGACAAAACGCCAGTTCGTGCTGTGCGTCGGGATCCGCAGCGAAGATGGCACCCCGGCCGATCCGGACTGGTCCTTGCCGATCAAGCTTCCGGAGGAAGGGTGGTGGCCCGTCAGGCAGGAGACGCCTGTCCTGCGCCTTTCGGCCACGGACCCCGACGCGCCGGTGGCGCAGGACCTGCTCGATGCCCTGACCGCCACTCTCAAGATACCGCGCAGGCTCAATGATACGCAGCCTCCGGGCAGGCGGAGCCTGTTCCTTGAACTGCTGGGCGATGCGCCCGAACCCCTTGCCATACGCATTGCCGCCACGCTGGCCTTTGCGCCCTATCCCCGGATCGAGGAGACGCAGGTCTTTTGCACCCGCACCAGCGGCCAGGCATGGACCTTGCTGGAATGGGTGCAGGCCATGCTGGAAAATGCCGAACATGTCGGCATCAGGGAGGTCTCGACCGCTGTTGTCAGGATGCTGGCGCTGGCGCGTTTTGGCCTGTCGCGCCGGGAACTGGCTGGCAGCATCAGCCTTATTCCCGGCATGAAAGAATGTATCAGCAAGTCCTCCCACTGGAAGATGGAGGATATCTGGACGGACATGATTCCCCCCGTACTGGTCGCACGCGTTCTGGGGCGTCTGGAACCCTTCCTGATCGAAACGGCCACGACGGACCTGTCCGGCATTACAATCCGGTATTTCCACCAGAAATTCACCGAACGCCTGCTTACCGCACCAACCGGCACGTCCCTGCCCTCCCTTGGAACATGCCGCAGCGCACTGGCCCTGTGGTTCGACAGGGTCGCCCATGCCTGGCTTCACCCGAGCGGGCAGGATACGGCCCCTGAACAGGCATGGCGGCACATCACCCCGGCCGACCTGCGGGCACTGCGGCAGGTGTCGGCACTCCTGCTTGACGTCGCCGCTGCTCCCGAAGAGAAGGCGACGTGCCTGACCCCACGGGACGCCCTGGAAAAAGCCTGCGCCCAACTGGGCGATGTGGCCGCACTGGGCATACGCATTGCCGCCGGCCTGCTTGTGGAAGTGATCGACGACCTCAGGCGCCTGCAGCAGATGTCGTCCAGCGCCGTCCCTCCCCTGCCGGAGTTCATAACGCCGCTACTGGACATCTTGCTCCAGCAGGGCGGTTACATACAGCGCCTGATCGTCACCCCGAAGATGGAAGATGGCACCTCCGCGCATGAAACCGGCATCATGCAGCGGTTTTCCATGGTGGTGTCCCGCCTGATGAATGTCTTTCTGGCGGAACGGGAAAACACTCCGCTGCATGCCATGGCCATGCACTGGCTGCGCGGGGAGGGAAAAACATTCCGCTGGTTGCGCCACATGGCGGAGGCCCCCTCCCCCCTGCGGGTCGTATGTGCGCCGCTGGACATCCTTGCTGATCCGAACTGCAGGGTAAAGGACATCTGCATGCGGCCCCAGTTCCCGGCGGGATATGGGCCGGGATCGGAACATGCCGTCATTATGTGGGGAATTCACACCCGTTCCCCCACGCTCCGTCACAATGAGTATGATGGCAGCATCTTCATGCTGCTCGATGCACGCGACGGGCATGAACGCGGGCGGGTGACGATCGGTTATCCCCCCACCGATGCTCCTTCCGTCGCCTTTTACCTTCTGGCCATGGAACGTGACAGTCGCGGCATCGAACAGGCATGGATCGGCATCAAGCTGTCAGGCGGCCTTGATCTCTGCCTGCTTTCGCTGGATCAGGACCATGCGGCGGGACAGAAGATGACCACCGTGCTGTCCCTTCCGCCCGCGGACCAGCATCGTCGCCTTCTGTTCAGCGCCGAACGCAGGATTCTGGCCGTCGAAGCGCAAGGAGCATATTCCCTTTATGGTCCGCCTGAACCGACCGGACCTGACAAAACGCTCACACTCCCCCTGCAAGCCCAAAAGGATGCCGGAAGCTTCGAGGCCGACGGGGATACGTGCATCCATCGTGACGCAGAGGGACGGGAAACGGTCTTTGCCTACTTTTCCACCCTGCCCGGCCGGAAGCCTGAATCCCAACCCGCGTCCCAGACCATACGGCCGAAAAAGAAGCGGGTAACACGCCCCGCAGGCGGTGACCATCTGCGGGACAATGCCGGGTCATCACCGTCTGATACAGGGTATCGTCTCTTCACGCTTCCTGATGGCGCATCCGTGTGGGTCTGTACTTCCCTCGTGGAAGAACAGTCACCCGGGTATCCGGATGATGATGCCTATTACTACGTCTACAAGCAGAGCCATGTCCTGCGGCGTCCGGGCGAAACAGGTCCGGGCCTGTGTCTGGCGACAGCAGAGTGGATGCAGATGGACGAACCGGGGGGCGGCGTCAAAGTCAAGGTCATCAATGGTGACATGATCCTTGTGATACAGGAGGACAGTATCCAGGTCATACTTCCGCCCTATACCGCCCCCTTGCCCAGGCTTCCGATCCAGTCGTACCAGTATGACAAAACCATCCTCATCCGTTCACAGGACGGCAGACGGGATGAATTCGTTGTCCGGTATGGAACCGATTCAGATTTCGCCACCATACAGTCCCTGTCCATCTGCCAGCTTCCATCGGGGCCGGCATATAATGTTCCCCTTCGTGAAATCATCGCATACGGAACACAGGACAATAATGATCCCCTTCAGTCCTATGACGGGGGCATACTGATCCTTGGCATGAGCGGGATACTTTATGACCTGAAACTTGATACATTGGACAAGGATCATGACAGCAGCCATTCCGTCATGTTCGATACCTGTCAATGGCTGGACACGGACCGGATGCTGCTGCTTGCCACCGAGAATATGGAGATGGGGACCCTGTTGCGAAGCACGGTCTTGCAGTTGGACGACTGGGACAAATCCGGTACCCCCGGCATTACGGTAACAGCGGAAAAAGACGAAACGACCTGTGGTCCGGGCTCGACCTGGGGCCTGTCGGCATATCAACCGCCGAAAGGCGCGCTGGTCGTCTCCAGTCCGGAGATATCGGACCCATCCTATCAGACGTTAACCCCCCTGGTCTATTATGACCGGAATGGCAGACAGGCGGGTCAGTACCTGCTGGATTGGGATGCGGAAGACCTGTACCTGTCTGCCTCCCTGTTTTTCCCGATGGAAGGATATCCTGTCCTGATCCTGTCCGATGAAGCGCAGGAAACGAAAATGGCGGGCTGGCAGGCGGGAGTGGGACTTATACTGCCATCTTCGGTCAGGGTCACACGGGATGGATATTTTCACTTCCATGATGATGAGACCCGCCATGACCTGCTGACCGGACTGCCGGTGGATGCCTGCCAGACGCCTGATCCTGCCGACAGGGTTGACACGGGCCTTCCCCATCGGGCCGGCCCCTGTTTCGAACAGGTGAAAGAAGGTCATATCGCCCTGCGTAATGATGACGATACGCTATGGTATTGTGGTGATATCCCTCCACTGGTTCCCGAAAACCATATGACGCAACTCTGCGCGGTATCACGTACCCGACTGCGGTTTGTTGACCGAAGCGGGCGCGCGGTACCACTGGCGCCATATTGCGGCGCCGAGGCGGACCACACCACCATGCGGCAACTGCAGGATGCCCGTAACCGTGCCGCCAGAAGCATGGAACCGCCCTTCGCGCGTGCCACGCTGATGGAATGGAGCACAAAGCGGTTGCTGACACAGTTGGGACAGTGGCAGGATGTTCCCGGACATGCCCTTGATACACTGCTTTATTTGGATCGTGTCCGCGACCTCGGGCAGCGCGGGATACACCTGCTGTCAGCAGAGCAGGTTGATCCCCTGATCAAGGCACGATGGTATCTGGATCTGCAATCCGACAAGACAACCGATACCTTCATTCGCGTGCTATCGCTTGTCACCGTCGAACGTTTCATGCAGATCCTGCATGAAATTGTTGATCCGATCTGCGCATCTGCTCCCGATACCAACAAGGAGTGGCTCAGGCGTGGGCATAAACTTATGAAAACACTGGAATCTCAGGGCGACCACAAGGAAATGACGCCGGAGATCAAACAGATCTTCGCAAGGCTTCCTCCCCTTCCCCCCACGCCCGTGCTCAAATTTCCCATACTTCCCTCTTCCCGGCGAGGCCGCACCATACGGCGCTTCCGCTTGCCTCAGGGCTGGGATAAGGAATGATCACGATTTTACGAAACAGATGCAGGCCCCTTCCCATCCGGCAAGGGATGATGTCCAGCCATGTAAAGTGACGGTCAGGGGACTTGTTTGAAATAATCTTTGGGTAAAAAAACAATAAACGTTTCCGGGCGTCGCCTTTTTACCTGAAAAGGCGGCATCTCCTGAAGCTTTTTGAAAAAAGCTTCACCAAAAACTTTTAAAATTTCACTATGTTCTACAGTCTCTAAGGGCTGCTGCCTTCAAAACTGCGCACCAGCCATTGATCCATGAGTGCATAGGATTGCGCCGCCGCCTGCGGGTCATATCGACACTGGCCCGTCGTGGCGGTTGCCTCCGTCTCCGTAAAGCAATGGACCGCATGCCCGATGACCAGGAACTGCCACGGGGCGGGGCTTTGCCGCATTTCCTGCATGAACGGACCGAAATCGGGCGCAGTCGCCGCATCATCCGCGCCATTCATCGCCAGCACATGTGCATGGATATCCTTGGCCAGGGCCGGATTATCCGTGCCGAGGTTGCCATGGAACGAAACCGCCGCCGCGATATCCGCCCCACTGCGCGCAAGGTCGAGGACAGCGGCACCGCCGAAACAGAACCCGATGGCCGCCAGACGCGACGCATCAAGTGGCGCGGTTTTCGCCTGCGCCCGGAACTGCTGCAACGCAAAATCGACGCGACGGCGCATCAGCGCCCGATCCGCCAGCAATGGGGATACGGCGGCACGCGCCTGTGCGGTGTCACGCGGCCGGATACCTGCGCCATACATGTCCGTCAGCAGGATGACATAACGCTGCCGGGCAATCTGTTCCGCCTTGTGGATTGCGGTTTCATTGACCCCGAACCATGCCGGCACCATCAGCAGGCCGGGCCGCTTTGTTGCAACCGCATCGTCATAGACAAGGACACTGTCAAAACGGGTATGTTCGAAATCCCACGATACGGGCCGTGCCACCATCCGCGCCTGCGCAGTCTGCCCGCCCCCGGCAAGCGCGCAGTACAGGACAGGTATCAGCGCACAGCGCGAAAGAAAGGATGACAGCATGATCGGCATTACCCCTGCGAAACGCACTACATTCCCCGCCATCATAACCCCGCCCGCGCGCCTGTGCCGTTCTCAATCCCGTGACTGCCATGGCTGCGCCGTATAGGGTGAACGCATGAAAGAACATCCTGTGAATGATGCCTTCTGGCATGCGAAATGGCAGCGCAATGAAATCGGTTTCCATGAACCGCGGCCCAATGCGTTCCTCCTCCGCCATTTCGCGCAGATGCACTTTCCGGCCGGGGCGCGCATCTTCGTCCCCCTGTGCGGGAAAAGCCTCGATATCCACTGGCTGCTGGCACAGGGATTTCAGGTTGGCGGCATTGAACTGAGCCCCATTGCGGTCGAACGGCTGTTTGCCGAACTTGGCCTGTCCCCCCGCATTACGACGCTCGGCGCGCTGCAGCGTTTCGACGCCGGGAACCTGTGCATTTTCGTCGGCAATTTCTTTGACCTGACCCGGCAGGACCTTGGCCATGTTGACGGGGTCTATGACCGCGCAGCACTCATCGCCCTGCCCGCCGCCGTCAGGCAGCGTTATGCCCGGCATCTGGTTTCCATCACGAACGCGGCCCCCGAACTGCTGATCTGTCTCGATTATGACCAGCCATGCCGGCCGGGGCCGCCATTCAGCGTTGGTGAAGCCGAGGTACGGCAGCATTATGAGGAACAATTTACGCTGACCTGCCTGGAACGGCGCGACGTTCCAGGCGGCCTGAAGGGGGCCTGTCCGGCAACGGAAACCGTCTGGAAACTTGTTCCCCGTGACGCAGACCCACTCCCTCATTCGCCGGGCGCGTAGCGCCGCTCGACATGGCCCTGCAACTGCTCGGGGTAGAAATAGACCTCGCGCAGGTTTCCATCACTATATCGCTGGGCTTGGTCGGTGAAATGGCGGGAGGCCGGATCGCTGCTCTCCCCCCCGGTGGAGACCGCCCAGGCATGGATCTTCCTGCCGAACTCCACCACGGCGACAAAGCTGTTGCCGCTTGTGCCGTAATAGCGTTTCGTCCCCGGATAGCGCTTCGCCCCGAACGAGGCGAGCGATCCCCATATGGCGGACGTGAACGGGACGGGAAGGCTTGGTTTCGCATCGCTGAAGGACTGGGTCAGGTCGCCATTGATCCGCTGGAACCGGTTGATGTTCCCCCACGGGACCTGCCAGCTTCCGAAATCGTGTACCAGACGGTTCACTGCGGCATCCAGCCGGTCCAGCCTTTCCCCGTCGCTGACCCGTGTGCTCAGGTAATCATAGAGCGACCCGCCCTCCGCCTTCGCCAGCGGACGCACCCGTTCCAGCAGCCCATCCCCCCAGAACACCGCCAATGACGTTGCCGTGGACTGCGCCGACCACCGGTCATCCCAGTTCCGCAGCAGCGCCACCGGCCCCGCCAGCCGTGCTTTCTGCCGCGACCCGGCAGGCAGCCGTTCCCATGCGGAGACGAGTTGCGGCACCATTACGCCAAATTCCGGCAGCCACGGGTCATAGGCCGCCGTCATCAGGGAATGTGCGGTGAAATCCCGTCCCTCGCTCAGGAGGCGGGTCGCATGAACGCCACGCGGGTTTTCGCCCACCATGTCCATGTACCGGGGAAAGGCTGCCTGCTTTGGGCTGTCGGGACCTGATGCGGACCAGGGCCAGTCATTGGTGTTCATGACCCAGCCACTTGACGGGTTGACGACCTGCGGCAGTTCGGAAAGCGCATGCAGCCCATGCCAGTCGGTCGCCGGGTCGCTGCCATCGACGGGATGGCGGTAATCGAAACGGTCATCGCGACGCGGCACGAACTGGGGATGCAGGTAGGCGATCTCCCCCTTGCGATCCGCAAAGATGGTGTTGTTCGACGAATTGGCCTGAAGTGCCGAAACTTTCAGGAAATGCGCGTAATCCTTCGCCTTGGTGCGCAGGAACGACTGTTCCAGCGCGGGAATGGGCTTCCACATCAGGGCGGTGCTGACCCATTTATCCCCGTCCGCCCGGACGATCGGTCCATGGCGGGTTGCGTTGACGCTGAATTCGCGCTCCGCCAGTGTCCCTGATGGCGTGCGCACCCGCAGCGTGACCGTGCGGGTTTCCACCGGAATATCCCTGCCCCCATAACGGTAACAGGTCTGGCTGCCGCACCGGGTGATCGTCTCCGCGAACTCATCGACCACATCGACGCCGCTTGACGTATGCATCCACCCGGCATGGGGATTGAACCCCTGATAGATGAAGAACTGTCCCCATGTGACCGCGCCATAGGCATCAAGCCCCTGATCGCTGGTCATCTGCAGTTCGGAGCGGAAAAAGAAGCTGGTATGCGGGTTGATCAGCAGCAGCGCATGCCCGTCCGCCGTGTGGGAGGGCGCGATCGCGATCCCGTTCGACCCCTTCGGCTCCCGCGGTTTCGCGCCACGCTCTTCCGCGCTCGGCGCGACGGGACGTTTTTCATAGAACGCCTGAAGCTGCGAGAGCGAGATGCGTTCCACGTCGCCACCGATGCTGCCCTCGGTAAAGCTGAGCGCCATCCATGGCTCGAAATGGGCAATGGCGCGCGGTTTCACCTGCGGATGTGTCCGGAGATACCAGTTGAGGCCATCGGCCCACGCATCCATCAGGCGTTTCAGCCATCGCGGGGATGCGGCGTAATCCGCCTGCAGGCGCATCGGATCGACAAACATCCGCATGCGCAGGTCCTGCCACAGCGCGCTTTCGCCCTCCGCCTCCGCCAGACGGCCGAGCGAGACGAGGTAATTCGTCTCCACCCGGTTGAAATCATCCTCCGCCTGCGCATAGCTGGCACCGAAAACGGCGTCGGCATCCGTATGGCCGCGCACATGGGCAATGCCCCAGTCATCGCGGGTGATCGTCACCCTGCCGGCCTCCTGCCGCAGGCGGGCCGCGTCATCGGACGATGCGGCGTGCGCGCAGGGGACGGTTCCCGCGAACAGGGCCCCAAGAAAGAGAATGCGGGAGGTTGCAACACGAAGAGGCAGGGTTATCATCGGCAAAAATCTATCCACAGGCGCAACGACATGCAAGACCGACAGACCGCCCGCATGGGAAAGACCATGATGCGTTTGGCCAGATATTTTCTGGGCCTATCGCTGCTGAGCCTCCTTGCGGTTCCGGCATGGGCCGATGACCTGCTGATCCGCCCCGCGCGGGTCTTTGACGGGGTCGATCCCCATCCGCACGAAGGCTGGGCGGTCCTGGTCCATGACACGCGCATCGTGGCTGCCGGCCCCGCGCTGGTCGCGCCTGCTGGCGCACATGTGATCGACCTGCCGGGCATGACGCTGCTGCCCGGCCTGATCGAGGGTCATTCGCACCTGTTCCTCCATCCCTATAACGAGACGAAATGGGACGATCAGGTCCTGCATGAACCGCTGGCGCTGCGGACCGCGCGTGCCACCGTCGCGGCGAAGGCGACGCTGATGGCAGGCTTCACCACGGTCCGCGACCTGGGGACCGAGGGGGCGGGTTACGCCGATGTGGGCCTCAAACAGGCCATCGAGCAGGGCATCATCCCCGGTCCACGCATGCTGGTGGCGACGCGCGCGCTGGTGGCGACCGGCTCTTACGGGCCAAAGGGGTTTGAACCCGGCGTCGCCATCCCGCAGGGCGCGCAGGAAGCGGACGGTCCCGACCTGGTCCGTGCGGCACGTACGCAGATCGCGGCGGGTGCGGATGTGGTCAAGCTGTATGCGGATTACCATTGGGGACCGGGTGAGCCCAGCCGCCCGACCTTCCTGATGGAGGAAATGCGCGCGGCGGTGGAGGCGGCCCACTCGGCGGGCCGGATCGTCGCCGCCCATGCGCATTCGGCCGAGGGCATGCGCCGTGCCGTCCTGGCGGGGGTTGATACCGTCGAACATGGATCGGAAGGCACGCCGGAGGTCTTTCGCCTGATGCACGATCACGGCACGGCGCTGTGCCCCACCCTGTCGGCCATGGAAGCCATCGCCCGCTATCGCGGCTGGAACGGCGTGGAACCGGCCCCGCAGGCCGTCCAGACCAGCCGCGCCAGCTTTGCCGCCGCGCGCAAGGCAGGCGTGACGCTGTGTGTCGGGGGCGATGTCGGCGTCTTTGCCCATGGCACCAACGCCCGGGAACTTGAGGCCATGGCCGCCGCGGGCATGCCGGCCGCCGCGGTCCTGCAGGCGGCGACATCGGGCAATGCGCGGATCTTCCATATCGATGACCGGCTGGGCGCGATCCGGCCCGGCCTTCTGGCCGATCTGGTGGCCGTCGCGGGAGATCCGACCCGCGATATCACCACGCTGCATGCCGTGCGTTTTGTTGCCAAGGGGGGCGTTGTCGTGCGCAATGGTGAATGACGGACAAAGGATTTCCGGGGTCTGCCTTTTTTCAAAAGGCAGCGTTTCCTGAAGCTTTTTGAAAAAATCTTCACCAAAAACCTTTAGCTGATTTGTGCGATATTCCTTCTTGCCCTTTGCTTCATGAAACCATGGCGGCAGGCCCGGCGTTGACCGATCCCCTTTCAACGGGTGTTCCATGCCGCCTGCCCGTTCCCTTGTCGCTGCCATTCCCGTGCGTAATGAGGCAGAGCGTATCGGCCACTGCCTGCATGCCCTTGCCACACAACAGGGCGCCGGCCTGACGCATGCCGTCGTGCTGCTGAACAACTGCACCGACACCACCGCCGACAGGATACGGGCCATAAGCCCGCATCTGCCCTTTTCCCTCTCCCTGATCGAGCGGACCTATCCATTGCCGATCGCCCATGCGGGAACCGCACGGCGCGAAGCCATGGAAATTGCCGGCACGATGTCTGGCCCGGATGGCATCCTGCTGACGACCGATGCCGATGGGGTCGTCGCGCCGGACTGGCTGGCGCGCAACGTCGCGGCACTGGATGCCGGGGCCGATGCGGTGTGTGGACGTGCGCTGATCGACCCGGCGGAAGCCCTGCTGATCCCGCACGCCCTGCATGAAGACGACCGCGCGGAAGTGGCCTATGCCACGATGCTGGACCGTATCCATGACCTGATCGATCCCGACCCGCATGATCCGTGGCCGCGTCATACGGAACATTCCGGCGCCAGCATTGCCGTGCGTGTCGGGGCATGGCGGCAGGCGGGGGGCATCCCGCCCCTGCCGCTGGGCGAAGATCGCGGCTTCCTCGCGGCGCTACGACAGGGGGACGCCGCCATCCGGCATGCGCCCGATGTCACGGTGCGCGTCTCCGGCCGTACTGTCGGGCGGGCACGTGGCGGCATGGCCGACACGATGGCCCGTCGCCTGATCCGGCAGGACGAGATGCTGGATGAAAGCCTTGAACCCGCCGGGACATGCCTGCTTCGGGCGCAGGCACGCACCACCCTGCGCCGGGTGCGCGCACTCCCCCAGCCGGGCAGGCAGCATCATGAAACAGCCCGCTCCCTGGCCCATCAGTTGGGCCTGCCGCTGTCCCGCGTCCTCGAAGTCATGGAGGAGCGGTTTTTCGGCATGGCATGGAGCCAGTTGGAAGCCGCCAGCCCGACACTGGAACGCAGGCCCGTCAGGCGCGCCGAACTGGACCTGCATGCATGGCAGGCCGAACAGATCCTGCGCCAACTCCATGCATCACGATCCGCCACCTGCGTGTGACGGTTCCACCTGCCGCGCCGATGGCCTGTCATTGAGCATATCCAGACGATAGCCGGGATAACGCCGGGCATGCACCACCCGCACGCCTTCGGTGGCGCACTGTTTCATGAAATGAGCCGCCGCTTCGTCACCATGGCAGGGCGTGTCGGTCGGACCGGTCCAGTTGACCAGGATGATCGGCGCGCCCGGCCGCCGCACATGCAGGCACTGCATCGCAAGGCGGGCGATATCCCGCGCGGCAAGAAAATACAGCAGTTCCGAAATCACGATCAGATCACACGCATGTGGCGGCAGGGCAGGAAACGCTTCGGGAAGTTGCCCCCTGTAAAACGACACCCCCGGCAATCCGGCACAGCGACGCCGGGCGCGTCTGATGGCTGTTTCCGCCACGTCCACCGCAAGGACATGCGTACACTGCCGCGCAAGGCGGGCCGTCATGACCCCGATGGAACAGCCAAGTTCCAGTGCGTGATGGAAATGCCGCCCTTCCAGCAGGGCCAGCGTCTGGCGGTATTTGTCGCGTTCATACGCCCGCGTTCCAAACCCCCATGGGTCGGGATGGTGTTCGTACATCCGCTCAAACACGGCGCGGGGCCAGCTTGCACCCGTCATGGCCTGATGAAAACCTCGAAATCCGTGACCAGCGCCGCCAGCAATGCCGCCGGCAGGCTGAAGCCGGTGGGGTCATCGGTAATCAGGTTGCCATACTGGCTTTCATGCATGCTGACGGCACGGGCCTTCGCCCTATGATAGGGCGCGATGTCCAGACGCATCCCCACGGGCCATTCATGTTCCACCTCAGCCTCCGCCGCGAGCAGCCAGCCCCATACGGGATAGGCCAGAAGCCCGACCCCGCAGCGCGCCTGCAACGCAACGGCCATCTTCCACGCCGCTTCGTGATCGCAATGCGGGTCGCCCCGCCACGGGGCCAGCACGATGCCACAGCCATGGTCCCTGCACAGATGCGCAAGCTGTCGCACGCTCCGCTCGAAAACCGGCCCGGCATGCGGCACTGCCGTGTCGGGCAGGTCGAGGAAGAGCAGACGCTCCGCCGCGAGGCCGAGGCAGGATACAGCACGCAGCGCCTCGTGCTGCCGCTGCGCCCGCAGGCGCGGTGCCGGCCATGACGGGGAATGGGGATGCGATCCCACGCCATCACTCAGGATCACCACAAGCGGCGGACGGCCTGCCGCACAGCACGCGGCAATCAGTCCACCGCAGCCAAGGCTCTCATCATCGGCATGCGGGGCGAGGATCAGCGCCGTCCCCGGCACGATCGCCGATAACGGCGCCACGGGCAGACCGCGCAAGGTGTCATGCAGGACAGCGGCCTTCATGACATGTCCTCCGGCCGGGGCAGGTCGTGATGGGTGAACCATGCCGCAGCTTCGCACAGGGTTTCATCCGGCGCAGGCTGGCGCAGGTAGGTGGCAAGGTCGCGGACCAGGCGTTCAACCACGTTGGCGCGGGTAAACGCCGACAGCCCCAGCCCGCGCTGCACCAGTTCGAGCACATCCAGACCGGCCCGTTCCACCGCGATGCGCGCCAGGTTGACGGTGGCGGCGACCTCGTCCACGTCATACCGGTCCTGAACGGCGGCAGTCAGCGCGGCTTTCCGCGTCCACAGATACGCACTTTCCGCCGCAATCAGCGCCCTGCCGATGCGCGCCTGCTGGGCGGGGCTTTCCGCGCGGCCCCGTTCGACCAACTGCAGGCGCAACAGGGAGGTCAACCGCGCGATCCCGCCCAGCGCCACGGCCATGCCACGCCATGCACCCGCGGAGAATTCGGGCTGGCGCAGATAGTCCCCCTCCTGCCCGATCATCGCATCTGGCGGCAATCGCGTCGCACTGAAATCACATCGCCCTGTCCCCGCGCCACGCATACCCGCAAGGCCACCAAAAGCGGGGGACACCGTGCGCGTCCCATCCAGTGGAACCAGCAGCATGTACGTCGTATCGGCCCGCGTGCGGGCAGTCACAAGGGCGCGGGTGACATGGTGCACGCCCGAGGCAAAGAGTTTCTCCCCCTGCAACCGGATGCCCCCATCCGAATGTTCCATGCGCAGCGGTGACGCCCCATCCGTGACCCATACGCCAAACAGGGCGCCATCATGCACATCCATGGCGGCACGGGCCAGTTGGTCCGCGGTGCCGTAACATGCAATCAGGCGGATGGCGTTGATATGCCCCTCCACGATACGGCCAAGCGCCAGGCTTCCCTGTCCCACCAGTTGCAGCAGTTGCAACAGTTCCATGCCGCCCCGATGTCCGGTGCCTGATCCCCGCCCCCCCAGTGTTTCAGGAAGCGTTACCGACAGGACGCCAAGTTTTCGCAGTCGGGCGATCCCTTCGGCCGGGAATGCAGCCTGCGGGTCATTGGCGCTTGCCTCCGCCTCAAGATCCGCGCAACAGGCCGACAGGGCATCAAAGGGAAACGTCATGGCTGGACTGCTCTCTTTTTCGGGAAAATCCGCGATCAACAGGCAGGTGCGAACATGTCTCCCTCACCTGTCCTGAAGAAACAGCGCCCATGTGGATTTGGTTCCCCTCCGGCCTGCAATGAACTGTGCGGCCGTTGAACGTGGGCGCACGTCAGGTCTTCAGGGTCGCATGATGACCCAGGGGCAGGCATATCCTGTCATCAGGAAGGATCTGGGGATGAAATTTCTCCAAAAAAAGAATGCCGCCTTTTCAGAGAAAAGGCGGCACCCAAAAGTTTTTATTATCTTATCAGTTATGTTTTTGAAATCATCATGCGTGGTAAGTCGATTCCCAAAATATCAGGGGAATCATCCGTATCGGTCATGCTTCCTTTTCCGGCCTGCTCACCACCGCACGCCATGACCGGAAAATTCCTGCATATTCCTTAAAAATCAAGTGATGTCTTGACGTAATACAGTCCGCCATTGAACCCATAGGGCGAGTAGGACGCATATTTCGCAAGTCCCTGCTGCGAATTGGCAATCGCACTTGAAATACGGGTCGGGTATTTATTGCCAAGGTTGTTGGCGCCAACCCCGATCGTCCAGCGCGGTATGGGCTTATAATCGACCTCCAGATTGGTGATGAACGCCGGATTCTGTTCAAATGGCACGGCACCGGCACCCGTGGGCGCAGCCATGTAGGTGATGGAACCGTAACGCATTTCCTGCAGGAAGACCGACCACTTCTTGTACTGCCAGTTTACGCTGATCTGTTCACGGTTTTTCGGCGCGGAATGCAGCACCATTTCCTTGGTATATTCATTCACCAGATTGTTGCGGGCGGAACGGATCTCGTTATCGGAGAAGTTGATGCCCATGGCAAAGCGGAATTTACCAAACCTGTTCGTATGCAGGGTATAATCGGCACTCAGGTCCCCGCCAAACGTCTGGGTGTTATAGAGATTGGCGTAATATGACAGCGACGTCGCGCTTGAAATATTGGCCGCGTCCAGCAGTCCCTTCAGCACGGTGTCATTCTGATTGACTGTATAGGACTGCGTGCTGCCCAGACGGTCATTGATCGCGATGTAATACAGGTTGCCGGTGATGTGGAAATTATCCACCGGCGTCGCATCCAGCCCGATCGTATAGCTGCGCGAATATTCGCCCTTCATGCTGCCTGCGCCAAGATATTTGGCAATCGCACTGTTGGCCGGCACCTGGTCCACGGTATAGCCGGGATAGGGCGCCGAGTAGAAATAGGACATCTCGCCCAGCGTTGGCGGACGGTATCCGGAATTGACATTCGCCCGGATGGCCCAGCGCTTGTTGAAATTGTAACGCGTGCCAACGGACCCGGTCGCGACAGTGGCCAGGTTGTTATAACTGTCAACACGACCGCCCAGTGTCCATTCCCATTTCTTCGTCAGGTAGAAATCAAGGTTGATGAAACCTTCATACACGTCGCGGTTCTGGTTCGTGACCGCCATGGGCACGTTGCCCGGATGGTCGGTCGCCCCCTGCCCGCCCCATGACGCGGTCTCGCCCTCGGTCATCTGGAAGGTGTCGTGACGGTATTCCGCGCCAAATTTCAGGTTGATGTCCCGGGGCAGCAGGCCGGTGTGGAACGAACGTGACGCCTTCAGCCCTGCCGTCAGTTCGGAGGAAATCGACTGGCCATCATAAAAGGACGTCTGGGTCGGGTCATAGACATATTCGCCGCCCGACGTCGTGGCGTTTTCGGAATCCTTGGTGCCGTATTTCTGCTGGTCACGCCCGTACGTGACATAGGCATCCCACGCAAACCCGAATTTACGCGCACGAATTCCGTTATCCGTTTCGAAATCGTACTGGTCCATGGTGATGTAGGGCTGATCACCATTGGGATAAAGCGTCGGATTGACCCATATGTCCGAACCCGAATTGGCGCGGAATGTTTCCGGCACATTCGCGCGGCGGTGGGAGAAGGTGGACGTGCTGTAGAAACTGAACCCGTGCGCCACGGGAATGGACATGTTTTCGCTCAGGGTCTCAAGCGTGCTTTTGGGCAGGCCAAGCCCGCGCTGCACGTCACGGTCCGCCGTGGCGTTGCGGGTGGGATCGGCAAACATGGTGCCGTAGAAGTCGCCACCCCGGGTCGTCGGCAACTGGTGCGTGACCTGGGCCGCAAGGTCGAGGTAGCCGCCCCGGTTCCCCAGCGCCATCGCATAGTTGGCCGAACCGTCAAGTCCCTGGCCATCGCCCGCGTAATAACCGCTGTTCTTGAAATTGACGGTGCCCCCGTGCGTATCGCGCTTGAGCACGATATTGACGGCACCCGCGATGGCGTCCTGACCATACAGCGCCGAAGCCCCTTCGGTGATGACTTCGATATGGTCGATCGCCGTAATGGGAATGAGCGAGATGTCGGCCGGTTCACTGCCCCAGTTGGTGCCCGAGTTCGAATTGAAGTTCGCACCGATATGGCGGCGGTGGCCATTGACCAGGATCAGCGTGTCGTCAGGGGACTGCCCACGCAACTGCATGGTCTGGACAAACGAACTCGCGCCACCACCGGGCAGGGCCGCGGTGGTGATGGCGGGATTGGCCTGCGCCAGGGCGGACAGCACGTTGGTCTGACCGGTCTTGAGCAGTTCGGCGCCGGTTACGACCGTCACCTGCGTGGTGCTGTGCTGGGCCGTGGCGGGCGAGAAGACGGAATTGGTCGAATGTCCCCCCACATGGATCACTTCCGGTTGCGCGGAGGCATGCACCGACGTGGGTGCGACATGGGCCGGGCTGGCTGCCTTCTTGCGCGTATCGACCTTGTAATGTTTTTCAGGGGATGAGACAGTTGCCGTCGCGGCGTCTCCCATAGCCGGCACGAACGTACCGAACGCAACCCCAGCCACCAGATATAACTTCCGCTTTGATAGGCGTGCCATCTGAATTCCCCTGCAACTCGACCCGACGTTTCGCAACGAACATGTGCAGGGTTATGATGCGCATCCGTTATGATTTGGCGTCATATGGATTATTGATATGTTGGGGAACAAGGCGGATTCTTACTTATCAACAATGAATTATACAATTGAAAATGCTACATATTTTGAAAGTGTCGCGTTTTTTGCCCACTCCCGCAAGTATCATGCCCCCTATTTCACACCCAGGCCGTGGCAAAAACGCCAGGGGCCGCCCGGAAAATACCCGCCCCCGAAAACATCCGCCCCAGGGCGGCAACAGATTGACAATTCCGAAAATATCCTTATTATCAATACAATAAAGCCACACGCCCATAACATTTATGGAGTTCCAGTTGGATATACGACGACTGCAGGCTTTTGTTAAAATCATCGACCTTGGCAGCATTTCCCGTGCTGCTGACCTGCTCAATATCGCCCAGCCCGCATTGAGCCAGCAACTGGCGACACTTGAAAACGCCTTCAGGCAGAAACTCGTCATCCGCAGCAAGAGCGGCGTGACGCCCACCACGGCCGGACAGGAACTGTACAGGCATGCCCAGACACTGACCAAGCAGTTCGACCGGGCCATGGTGGAAATCAGCCGTGGCGTCGGCCCGCTGGTTGGCAAGGTTTCGGTCGGGCTGTCCCCCTACAGCGCGGGCTCCACGCTGTCGGTCAAGCTGCTGCAGCGCGTGCGTGAACACCTGCCCAACATCACGCTGCACCTGACCGAAAGCTTTGATGACATCTACAGCGAACTGATCATGACCGGGCGGCTGGACATGGCGGTCATCCATGGCGCGGGGCCGATCAAGGGCGTCATTTTCACGCCCATGATGAAGGAGGAATTCTTCCTGCTTGCCCCTGACGGACTGGAATTCCCGCAGGATGAATCCGGCGCCGTGCAACTGGCCGATATTGCCGACATACCCCTGCTGCTGCCACCCAAGCATAATTTTGTCCGCAAGAGCGTGGACATGGCCTTCATGCGCAGGCAGCTTGAACCGTGCATCGTCGCGGAAATCGAGGCGCTGATCACCCTACAGGGCGCGATAGAAGAAGGCATAGGCAGCACCATCCTGCCATGGTCCGTCGCCAGCCGGATTGTCGTGCCGGGCAGGTCGCGCATCTATCCGCTGCGCAACCCGGTCATTCAGGAAGACGTCTCGCTGTGCATTCCTGAAATCATCCCGGAAACGGAGGCCTCCGTCGCGGTGCGCGAACTGCTGATCGAACTGGCGCAGGCCATGGCGGCCGCGCATAACTGGCCCGGCACCCAGCCATTCGGCTGACGGATCAGGCAGGCTGCCGTCCGACATTGGGGCTGGTCAGCGCATCAGGTTGCAGCAGGACCGCAAGCTGTTCGGCACTGAGCAGCCGTTCCTCCACGATCAGGTCCGTCACCCTGCAGTTTTCCGACAGCGCACGCCGCGCAATGGTCGAGCAGGTGTCATACCCCAGCACCGGCACCAGCGCCGTGATGACCCCGATATTGATGTCAGACAGGTACTGGCACCGCGCCCGGTCCACCGAAATGCCATTGATGCAGCGCGTTGTCAGGGTTTCGATGGCCGCCCGCAATATCCTGATGGACGTGAACAGGCAGTAGCCGATCATCGGTTCGAACGGGTTGAGCTGCAACTGCCCCCCATCGGCGCACATGGTGATGGTCAGGTCATGCCCGGCAACCAGATAGGCAACCTGATTGACGGCCTCGGGGATGACCGGATTGACCTTGCCCGGCATGATGGAGGACCCGGCCTGCACCGCAGGCAGCGCAATTTCGCCCAGCCCGGTCCTCGGCCCACTCGACAGCAGGCGCAGGTCACTCGACATCTTCGACAGTTTCAGCGCCAGGCGCTTGAGCACGCCGGAAAACAGGACAAAGGCCCCCACATCCGATGTTGCCTCGATCAGGTCCGGCGCACCGGTCATGGGCCGCCCCGTCAGGGCACGCAGTTCCGCCACGGCAGTGTGCGCATAACGCGGATCGGTATTCAGTCCCGTCCCGATGGCCGTGCCACCCAGATTGACCTGCTCAAAGGCGGTGGCATGTTCCCTTATGCTTCTGATTTCCGTGGCGATCATCGTGCGGAACGCCCCGAATTCCTGCCCCACCGTCATGGGCACGGCATCGCGCAACTGCGTGCGGCCGACCTTCAGGATCGCCCCGAACGCCCGCGCCTTTTCATCAAGTGCCGCATGCAGTCCCTCCAGCGCCGCCACCAGCGGGTCAACCGCCAGCAGCAGGCCCAGCCTCAGGGCAGTCGGATAGACATCGTTGGTGGACTGCGCCATGTTGACATGGTCGTTGGGATGCAGCACCGAATATGTGCCCGGCTTTTCCCCCAGCAGCCCGAGGGCGACGTTGGCAATGACCTCGTTGGCGTTCATGTTCGTGGATGTGCCAGCGCCCCCCTGCATGGCATCCACGACAAACTGCTGATGATAGGACGGATTTTCCAATATGCGCCGACATGCGGCATCAATGGCCCCGGCACGCACCGGGTCCAGATAGCCCAGCGCGAGGTTCGCCCCTGCTGCTGCCTGCTTGACCCGGACCAGTCCTTGCACCAGTTCCCCGAACGCACCGACCGTCGTGCCGCTGATGGGAAAATTCTCGACCGCGCGCCATGTATGCACACCCCACAGGGCACCGGGGGGAATGGTGACCTCACCCAGCAGGTCGCGCTCGACACGGCTGCCGGGCTGTTCCGCCTTCTGTCCCGTGGGGCCAGACTTTGCTGCGGGCATGCAGGCCGTGGCATCTTTTGCCGGAAGGGGCATATCGGTCATTTCGGTCCATCCACATCAGGAAGAATGTCATCGGGCCTGCACGAAACCGCGCAGGCGGCAGGCCCCGATCCGTTTCTGTCAGTCGGGGCGGATGTGCATGATCGTCGCGCCATACCCCAGCAGTACGCCGGGTTGCGCCAGGACCTCCGTCACCGTGCCCGTCACCGGCGCGACGACGGAAAGCTGCAGGGTCTCCAGCGTCAGCAGTGCGATGACATCCCCCTGCGCCACCTTTGTCCCTACCGGGGCGAAAGGCGCATCGCGCAATGGATGGGTCAGGCACAGATGGCCGAAATACGGGGCCGTGGCCGCCACCGTCCCTGCCCCGCCATCAGGCGGCGGGGCGGCGACAGGGGCGGGA
>NZ_JABJWD010000070.1:0-13086 GCF_013155425.1 Gluconacetobacter entanii
CCCCCTGCCCCCCCGTTCAACCCCGCCACGCACATGGCCGCGGACACGCCGCCGCACATGGCACGGACATGCCACCCGTCATGTTGCAACAGACAGGCGCGGTCGCACGGCCCCACATTGTTACAAAATTATGACAGTGTCACAGGATTTCCGAAAATGGAGTCGCAACGAATGTCCGGGTGACGTCCCGGCGCACCTTTTCGGGCGCCTTTGTGGTCATTTCACAAATCCGGTGTTGCACGCGCGCAATGTCATGAAAGCTTCACATGAATTAACGCAACCGTGCAGATAGATCATCTCCTGCCTTTTCACTCAGGAGAATCCCAGGTGCCACCCAAGCTGATCCGTAGTGGTCGTATTGCCCTTGGCCTGTTCTGCTCTACCATCGCGCTGTCCGTTGCTCATTCCCAGACGGTACAGACACCGGCAGCGCAGAAGAAGTCTATCCGCACCCCCCACAAGACCAGTGCGACAACAAAGAAGGATAAAGACGGATACTCCACCGGCAATGTGGAGCAGATCATGGCGACCGCCCGGCGCACGCGTTCGGAGCAGAGCATCAACCACACCCAGTTGCAGCGTATCCTGCCGGGTATCAACCCGGTCAAGGCGCTTGAGATTCTTCCGGGCGTTGTCTTTGAAAATGCCGACCCGTGGGGCAACAACGAACAGAATTCGTCGCTGTACATCCATGGCTTCAACCAGAACCAGCTTGGCTTCACCCTTGATGGTGTCCCTCTGGGCGACCAGTCCTATGGCAACTATAACGGCCTGTCGCCACAGCGCGCGGCGCTGAGCGAGAATATCGCCTCCACCTCGGTCGCGACAGGTGCTGGCGCGCTGGGCACGGCCTCGACCTCCAACCTTGGCGGTTCGCTGGAATTCACGACGCAGGACCCGATGCACAAGGCGGGCGGCCAGATTTCGCAGACATTCGGTAGCTGGTCCACCTTCCGCACCTTTGCCCGTGTCGATACGGGTGATTTCGGCAATGGCAACTCGGCCTATTTCTCATGGGCGCGGCAGGATGCGCGGGCGTGGGATTTCGCGGGCCACCAGGGCGGCAACCAGGTCAACGCCAAGTTCGTCCACAAGGGGTCGAAGGACAAGGTCACGGCCTTCTTCGACTGGTCGGACAAGGTGGAACCGAACGAGGACGGGATTGTCGAACCCGCCGGCGGCAGCATGTATGTCCGCCCGTTCCTGTATCCGAACCTGAAGGAAGCGGTAAATTACTATAACGGGTCCGCTGCCTATACGGCGGCTGGCAACAATTACCGCAACTACTATTCCGACGCCCAGCGCGAGGATTTCCTTGCCTATGTGAAATGGACGCATGATTTCTCGTCCAACCTGCACTGGGACAACCAGATCTATTACCACCATGACATGGGCGAAGGCGTCGTCGCAGGCCCCATCAGCGCCGCCGGCCTGCCGACCCTGTTCAGCGCCTATTTCCCCAATGATTCCTCCACCCAGCTTTCGAGCGTGTTCGGCGGTTCGGGCATGGCGACGCGCACGACCGAATACTGGGACAATCGCGGCGGCATCATGTCCACCCTGCATTACAAGATGGGCCACCATAACATCGAACTTGGCGGCTGGTACGAACGCAACGACAACACGCAGGCCCGGCGCTGGTACGCATTCGACATCAACGATCCCACCAGCCCCTATGACCGGCAGCAGAACCCGCTGATCCACCAGTACACCAACCTGTTCTATACCAACACCATCACGACGCACCTGCAGGATAGCTGGCAGATCACCAAGAACTTCATGCTCAGCGCCGGGTTCAAGTCGGAACTGGTCTATACCGACGGCACCCTGCCGGTCGCGGCCCTGCCGGGATCGCTCTCGCCCTCGACCGCGCGCACCATTCCCGGCGGCAACATCAATACGGCCAAGCCCTTCCTGCCCGCGTTCGGCGCGCTGTGGAACATCACGCCGCATGAACAGTGGTTCGCGAACATCCAGGAAAACATGCGCTCCTTCCAGGATACGGGTTATGGCAACGCCAGCCCGTGGGGCATGACCAGCCAGGCCGCGTTCGAGGATTTCAAGAAGCACGGCAAGGTGGAAACCGCATGGACGTATGAAACCGGCCTGCGCACCAACCGCCATGTCCATCTCGGACCGCTGACGAACATCAGTGGACAGCTTGAATACTACCACGTGCATTATTCAAACCGCCTGCTGTCGGTCGCCTCCTCGCCCTATAACAGCAACGTATCCTACATCATCGGCAGCGCAAGCATCCTGACGAACGTGGGTTCGGTCAGCACCGACGGCATGGACTTCTCCATGACGGCGCAGTTCGGGCCGCACTTCTCCTTCTATAACGCGCTTTCGTATAACAAGTCCGTCTATAACGACAATTACGCGACCGGCACCACGATCGTGCCGACGGCGGGCAAGAATGTCGCGGGCATCCCGAACTGGACCGAAAAGTTCGTGGCCTCCACCAACTGGGGCGATTTCTACGGGCAGTTCATCGGCGACGTGATCGGCCGGCGCTATACCACCTTCACCAACGACCTGTCGGCCAAGGCCTATGCCCTGTTCAGCATCAATGCCGGATACACCATCCGCAACATCCCGCATGTGCAGGGCCTGAAGATCCAGGGCAACATCACCAACCTGACCGGCACGCGCGGGTGGTCCACGCTGAACACCACCTATGCCAGCGGCCAGTACACCGCCTATCCGATCGCACCGCGCATGTTCTTCCTGACGGTCGGGGCAAGCTTCTGATCGACGGGAAATTTAAAAAAGTTTTTGGTGAAGCTTTTTTCAAAAAGCTTCAAAGAACGCCGCCTTTTTAAAAAAAGGCGGCACCCAAAAACTTTTATCCTGATTAATATCAAGGTGATTTCAGACCACGCCTGCCCCACCATCATGGGGCAGGCGTTTTTCTGTACCGACCCTTACACCAGCACCGCATCGGCGGCGGAGCCGAAGAATTCGTAACGGATCCGTTCGCGTGGCACGCCCGCCTCCTGCAATGCCGCGACCATGTCACGCATGAAGCCATCCGGCCCGCAGATGTACCACGTCGCCCTTGCATCCACCTGCTGCTTCAGCCATTGCGGCGTCACCCGCCCTTCGTGCTGCGTCACACCGGCGGGGGCGTCCTCCCCCTTGGGCGCTTGGCGGCTGTAGAAGATATCCGCTGTCAGTTTCCCTGCCGCCGCAAGATCGCGGATATAGGCGCCAAACGCCTCCGTCGCGGGGGTGCGCGTCCCATGGATATAGCGCACCGGCACCTGCGCCCCGCTTTCCTCCAGCGCGCCAAGCATGGAGATGAACGGCGTCAGGCCCACACCCGCGCTGAGGAAGACCAGGGGCGACGCTGGCGGGCAGGCAAGGGTAAAGTCCCCCGCCGGGGCGGAAACCTGCACGATCGCGCCTTCGCGCACCGTATCATCCAGCCAGTCGGACACCACGCCACCATCAATGCGGCGCACGCTGATGCGGTAATGACCCGAATCCGGCGCGGAGGAAATGCTGTAATTGCGGCGTTCGGACCCATGGCCCGGCACGTCAAGGCGGAAGCTGAGATACTGCCCCGGCTGGTGGCGCATCACGGGCCTGCCGTCCTCGGGCACCAGTTCAAAGGAAACCACGCCTTCGGCCTGCGGCACGCGCGCACGCACGCGAAACGCCCGCCATCCGACCCAGCCACCGCGGGCGGCAGCATGCGCCTCATAGATCTGTTCCTCCCGCCCGATCAGGATTTCGGCCAGGAACCAGTACGCCTTCCCCCACGCTTCCATGATTTCGGGCGTCGCGGCATCGCCCAGCACATGGGCGATCGCACCCAGCAGGGCGTCGGCCACGTACGGGTAATGCTGCGGCAGGATGTTCAGCCCGACATGCTTTTCGGCAATGCGTTCGACCATGCCCGACAGCGCGCCGGGATTTTCGATATTGCGCGCATAGGCCAGCACCGCGAGCGCAAGCGCGCGTGGCTGTTCGCCATCGCGCTGGTGCGACAGGTTGAACAGGTCGCGGATGTCCGGGTTGGCCAGCAGGCGGCGATACATCTCGGTCGTGATGGCAAGACCGTGCGCCTCCAGCGCGGGCACGCAGGCGCTGATGATGGCGCGGGTCCTGTCATCAAGGGGGGAAGCCATGGAAGTCTCCAATAAGATGTCTGTTTCGCACATCTTTTATAATGCTGGAAAAGGATGTCAATGTTGGATACCTCACGCCCATGCGTTTAACCCTGCATACAGACTATGCCCTGAGGACACTGATCTATCTGGGGATCCATACCGACCGCCTGACCTCCATCCACGAGATTGCGCAGGCCTATGGCATTTCGGAGAATCACCTGGTCAAGATCATCCACCGGCTTGGCCGTGGCGGCTTTGTGGAGACGCTGCGTGGCCGCAGGGGGGGACTGCGCCTTGGCCGCCCGGCGGAGGAAATCCGCATTGGCGATGTCGTACGCTATACCGAGGAAGACCTCGGCCTTGTGACCTGCATGCAACCCCCGGTGGAGGGGACGCGGCCATGCCTGCTGGTGGGGGGATGTTCGCTGCGCGGCGTACTGGACGAGGCGCTGGACTCGTTCATGGGGGTGCTCGACAGCTATACGCTGGCGCAGGCGATCACGGCGCATGAACGCCGCTTCCTGGACGCTCCGCCGCCCCCGGCCGCCTGAGGGCGCGTCGCGCGGGTCAAAAGGAATGCCGCCTTTCCCATGGAAAAGGCGGCACCTGAAGGTTCCTGTTCGCGGATACCTGTTGTGTGGGAACTCAGTCCCCGGTGTTCTTCCTGCGACGGCCACGCGCGCGCGCGGGTGCTTCCGCGTCCGCCTGCGCGGCGGCAGGCGTGGCGGAGGCACTGGTGATGCTGCGTCCAAGTCCGCTCTGCTGCGCAAGGGCGGAGCGCTTGGCGGCATAGTTGGGCGCGGTCATCGGATAATGCGGCGGCAGGCCCCACTTTTCCCGGTACTGGTCCGGGGTCATGCCATAGGCACGGTCAAGGTGCCGCTTGAGCATCTTGAGCTTTTTCCCGTCCTCAAGGCAGATGATGTAGTCGGGGAAGACGGATTTCTTGATCGGCACGGCAGGCTGCTGTGGCTCCACCTTGTCCTGCCCGCCATCGGCGGTGGCGCCAAGGGCAGTGAAGACATTGCGGATCAGTTCCGGCACGCGCTCCGGCGGCAGGCTGTTATTGGCCATGTAAGCTGAAACGATATCCGTCGTCAGGGACATGATTTCAGAGTTCTGGATGAGTTTTTTATCCAATTTGCCACCATTCATACAAAAAAATCATAATAATATCACCGGCTGCATGATAATAATCCCATGCCGCCCAATACGCAATTCTCATCTCCATGCGGTATGAAGCCGCATATATATGCGGCTTCATGAAATCACCATATCATGTCATATATTACGAGGAACAGTTATACATGACGACATCCCCGTCATTATGAACCTGCCCGTCGCCATCCACCGTGACAGGTCAGGATGGCATGTCTTGTGTATTCATCGCGATGGCTATCTGGAAAGTTCCCATCTTTATTGCAGATATCCATCAGGCGCCGCGCGCCTGTACCCCGCGGCTTCCGTGCCATGCGGGGCGACACGCGCCCCCCCTTTTTCATCAACGGGTTGGCCTGGATCAGAACTTGACCTGAAACAGCGACATGATCCCCTCGAACCGTTCCGCGCTGGTGCTGGCGGTGACCTGCCCGTATTCATATTCCAGCGTCACCCTGACGATGTCGGTGGGCCACCAGTTGACGGCAAGGGCCGCGATCTTTTGGTTCCCGCCATGGACCGCCCCGGAATGCAGGTCCACCTGCGAATACCGCGCCGCGACCTCCAGCACGCCGTACCCGTTGCACGCCACATGCTGCGCACGGTCGCATGTCGGCGATGAAAACGCGGCCGACCGCCCCTTCCACGCACGCGGGCGGCCATTGAGCGTATAGGCAAGGTCGCCATACCACCCATGGAAACGCAACTGCCCGCCCGCCGTGGGCATGTGGCTGTTGACGAGGATATCGTACCCCTCCCCCTGGAACAGCAGACGCTTCCATGCCACGGCGGCCTCCACGCCGAAGGCCCCGGCACTGTCGGCATACAGCCTGCCGGTATGCAGGTATTTCGACACCGTGCCCGGATTGATCTCGGGACTGTCGGACAGTGACACGGCAGGGTCGCTGCCGCTGATGGCGGCGGGGCGAAAGGCCCATTCCCCCGAAAAGCCCAGATGCACCAGCAGCGAATGCGTGCGCACCGGCAGGCCCACCAGACGGAACGCCATGCCGCGCTGGTTGCCGTCCTGCCCCGGCCCCGCGGTCCCGGCGGTGGCAGACAAGGCGAGGTGATAGCGCCGGCCATAGGTTTCGGCCTGCACCGCCTGGCGTTCGATCCCGGCGGCAAGGTTGCGTGTCACGGTGGAAATGCTGGCGCGTTCGACAAAGATGGTGTCGCCCTGCGCCTGCATGGATTCAAGCCCGAAGCTGGGCTTGAACACCCCGGCGGTAAAGACGAAATGCTTCAGCCCGACATAGGACACCTGCCCCTCGAACAGGCGCATCGGACCGTTGGGGGCGGGGCCGAAATCCCAGATCGCGCCAATTTCCACCTGCTGGTGGATGTTCATCCGCACGCCATTGCGCAGGCGCGCGCCACGTGCGCCCGTGCCCATCGGGGTGGGCGCGGACTGTGCGAAACCGCCGACATCCAACTGGTCCGTGGCATAGGGGCGGATGGTAATGCCCGGCAGGGTCACGGTGGGGACGGCCTGCGCATGGGCCTGCGCGCAGGGCAGCAGCAGCAGGCACATCCCCGATACGATTTTCCACCGACCCGACACAGGAACCCGCACTCCCCCACACATTCCCCGACGGGCGGGTCATAACATCCCGTCATCACCGTGCGAAACGTCACGCACGACCGCAGCGCAAATGTGAGGCATGCACCTTCAGGCGGCGGCCACGGCACCCCCGCGCCGGTCACGCGCCCCGTCCTCCGCCGGGGGCAGCCACAGCGTGCAGGCCGTGCCCTCCCCCTCGCGGCTTTCGATCTGCAGGCGGCCCCCATGGCGGTCAACGATATGCTTGACGATCGCAAGGCCAAGGCCCGTGCCCTGCTGCACCTGTCCCGGCACGCGATAGAACTGCTCCGTCACACGCGGCAGGTAACGCGCGGGAATCCCGGGGCCATTGTCACGCACGCACACCACGACGCCCCCGCCGCACGGCCACGGCGCATGCGCCCCCCCGTCACGCCCCGGCGCGTTGGCCACCGTGACATCCACGCGCGCCCTGCGCCCCGCAACACCGGGGGCATAGCGGATGGCGTTGCCCACGAGGTTGAGCATCACCTGCACGATCTGGTCCGCATCGGCCATGACCGGCCCGATCCCGGGCGCAACGTCGAGCGCGCAGGTAATGTCCGCGCCCTCCAGCAGGGGGCGGGCCTCATCCATGGCGCGGGCGACGACGGGGGCGATGTCGATGCGCGTGCGTGGACGCTGGTGTTCGACCATCTGCACCCGCGACAGGTACGACAGCCGGTCCAGCAGGCGCAGCATGCGTTCGGCCTGTCCCGCCATGATGCCAAGGAAGCGCGCGCGCGCCGGCGCGTCATTGGCGGCAGGCCCGCGCAGGGTTTCGATGAACCCCGACAGCGCGGCCAGCGGCGTGCGCAGTTCATGGCTGGCATGGGCGACGAAATCGCCGCGCATGCGGTCCAGCGCATCCTGTCCCGTCCGGTCCTCCAGCAATGCGACGACAACCCCGCGCGCGCCCGGCACACTCGGCGCGATCCGGCGCAGCAGCACGCGCACGACCCGGCGCACCGGGACATCGAGTGTCACGGTCGTCTCCGCCGTGGTCGAAAGCTGTTCGAGCACCTGCTGCGTCGCGGGATGGCGCACGATCGCGCCGAGCGTGTCGCCAAACATGTCCCGCGCCGAGGTGGAGGCATGGGCAAGGTCCCCGCGCGGGCCAAAGACGATGCACGCGCCGGGCAGCAGGTCGAGCATGTGCGGCAGCGTGGCGAGTGGATCGACACGCGCCGGGTCATCACGCCGGAGCAGGCGGCCCGCCGGGCGGTCCGTGACAATGGCGGCCTGCGCGTCCTCCTCCATATCCCGTGGCGTCATGTCGGGGGGCACGTCGTCCTCCCGCCCCCGGTACCATCGCACGGCCCGCGACACCACGGCGCGCGTCAGGGCATATCCCCCACCGCCAAGCGCGACACCCGCAAGGAGGTCATGCATGGGCGCGCACCGTGCCGGGCCAGACCATCCGGGGCCGGGCGGTCATCAGGGCGTCACGTCACCGGACATGTCATCAAGGGCATAGCCACTGGCCCGGACCGTGCGGATCAGGTCCGGCAGGTCGCCTTCGTTAAGGATGCGGCGCAGGCGGCGGATATGGACATCGACCGTGCGCGATTCCACATGCACCCCGCGTTCCCAGACCGAACGCAGCAGATCCTCGCGCGAGAAGACGCGGTTGGGATTGCGCATGAAGAATTCCAGCAGGCGGTATTCCGTGGGGCCGGGCGACAGCACGCGGCCCGCGCGCGTGACCCGGTGGCTGACGGGATCAAGCACGACATCGACGAACCGCAGCACCGCCGTCGCATCGACCTGTGGCGCGGCAGTGGGGGCGCCGCCCGTGTTCAGCACGCTGCGCCGCAGCAGGGCGCGCACGCGGGCGTTGAGCGCCTCCATCCCGCAGGGTTTCGTCAGGTAGTCATCCGCCCCGGTATCAAGCGCATGCACGCTGTCGCTTTCGGCGGTGCGCGCCGTCAGCATCAGCACGGGCATGTCGCGCATGGCCCCGCCACGCGCGCGCAGCCTGCGGCACAGGTCCACCCCCGACAGGCCCGGCAGCATCCAGTCCAGCACCAGCAGGTCGGGTTGCCACGATCCCACCTGTTCGAGCGCGTCAAGCCCGTCGGCCACGGCGCGGACCTCGTATCCCGCCGCCTCCAGGTTATAGGTGACAAGGACGGACAGCGCCTCGTCATCCTCCGCCACGAGGATCTTCGCACGGGGTTCGGCGGTGGATTCGGCGGCAGGGGTGGCGGTGGACAGCGACGTCACGGCGCGTCATCCCCTCCCACGCCATTTTTTGCCAGCTCCTCCCGCACCGCGTCGTCGGGGGTGGCCGCCGTGCCGGAAAACCCGCCGCGCGGGCGCACGACCGGCAGGATGTCGCCGGTCACGGTATAGTACACACGCTCCGCGATGTTGGTGGCGTGGTCGCCGATGCGCTCCAGGTTCTTGGCGATGAACAGCAGGTGCGTGCACGGCCCGATATTGCGCGGGTCCTCCATCATGTACGTCACCAGTTCGCGGAACATCGCGGTATAGAGTTCATCGACCGCCGTGTCCGACTGCCACACCTCGTACGCCTTTTCGGGGTCGCGCTGTGTCATGGCGTCGATCGCGCGGCGCAGGTTGTCCTGCACCAGGCGCCCCATGCCGCGCAGGCCGCTGAGCGAGACGCGCGTGCCCAGCAGTTCCGTGCGCAGCGACCGCCGCGCGACCGAGGCCGCGCAGTCGCCGATGCGTTCCATGTCGCCCGTGATCTTGAGCGCGGAGACGACCTCGCGCAGGTCGCCCGCCACCGGGGAGCGCAGGGCGAGGATGCGGATGACCATCGCCTCCACATCGCGTTCGAGGACATCGACCTGCGGGTCGAGTTCCGGGGCGGCGGCGGCGGCGTTTTCGTCATGGTCCACCACGGCGGCGACCGCCTGCGATGTCTGGCGTTCCACCAGCCCGCCCATGCGAACCATCATGGCGCGCAACCGTTCAAGTTCCTGTTCGAAACTGCTGACGATATGTGTGGATTCCTGTCCCATCAGCCCCTGTCCCATTTCCGCGTCCGCCATGCGCCCGATCGGTACGGCGCATATTTCACCATGATTTCAGGGCTTACGGACCTGATGGCAGGTATATTATATCGCCTGCGCGTTTCTTCCAAGGTGGAAAGCCGGGGACGGCGCTATTGTCATATTTCTGAAACATCAACATTTTCAAACGTCTTTTGCCAAGGAAACCGCCGCCCCATGACCCGCCGCGTCCTTTTGCAGCACCATCCGGCACCGACCCGCGCCGCACCGCGCCATGTGCTGGCTGCCGTCATGGCGGTGCTTGGCGGGGCGAATGACGCCGCGTGGGCGGCCCCCGCGACGTCTGCGACGGCCCCTGCGGCCACATCCACCACAACACCTGCCGCAACGCCCGCCACCGCACCGCGCGCGGGCGCCCGGCACGCGGCCGCCACCACGCCGCACCCGAACGCCGCCATGCCCGCCCCCGCGCACGAACACATTTCCGTAACCCAGGCGCATCCCCACGGCCACCAGCCCGGCGGCGGCCTTCTGCGGGAGGAGAAGGCCCCGAAATCCGTCAGCACCATCGGCACCGACTTCATGGACAAGCAGGCCCCCTCCGCCACGGCGTTCGACATGGTCGCGATGCTGCCGGGCGCGAATGTCGCGACCTCCGACCCGCTCGGCTTCTCACCACAGACGAACATCAACGTGCGCGGCATGGGCGGGGATTCGATCGGCTACCTGCTCGAAGGGATGCCGCTCAACGACATTGCCTATTACAACGGCTATCCGGGGCAGTTCGCGGATACGGAAAATTACCAGACCGTCTCCCTCGCCCAGGGGGCGGCGGACCTTGACGCCCCCGTGCTCAACGCGGCGGGCGGCCTGATGGAAATGACGTTCCGCGACCCGGCCGAACGTGCCGGTGGCTATGCCGACGTGTCGTACGGGTCATACAACACCAACCGCGAATTCCTGCGGCTGGAGACGGGCACCATCGGGCATACCGGCATCCGGGGCTTCGTCTCCTACTCCCACGGCTATACCGACAACTGGCGCGGTCCGGGGCATGACGAACGCCAGCATATCGATTTCAAGTTCCTGCGCGACTGGGGCGATGACAACCGCGTCTCCCTCATCGGGACATGGAACACGATGGTCGCCAGCTACTACCCGCTGGTGGACAAGGCGGACTGGAAACAGTCGGGGCCGTATGGCGCGGCAAACAACCTTGCGCGCACCTTTGACCCCGATGACGCGGCGGGCGGGGCGGATTACGCGCCGCTGTACCGCCAGCCGGAGCGTATCTTCTATGTCGCCGCCCCCTCGCATTTCAACCTGACGCGCGGGCTGCGGCTGAAGATGACGCCCTATGCGCAGTGGAGCTATGGCAACGACCCGTCGGGCACGACGCTGGCGGATGCGGGGATGTATGCCGAGGGGCAGGCGACACCGCGCGGGGTTCCGGGCGTGGATGACCTGGTGCGCGCGAACTGGACGCAGAACAGCTATCGCGCCGGGGTGAACGCCACGCTGGACTGGCACATCGCCAACCATGACCTCGTGCTGGGGGCATGGTACGACTATTCCGACGACAATGAAAAACAGCCCTTTACCGCCGTCAGTGCGAACGGATATGCCCCCGACATCTGGGTGGACCGCATCAGCCGCACCATCCTGACCCCCGACGGGCGGCAGTTGCAGGCAGGCGGGTTCCATTCCATCGCACAGACCAACGCCCTGTACGTGGGCGACCGGATGACGTTCCTGCACAAACGCCTGCACCTTGAGGTCGGGTTCAAGGACGTGATGCTCGACCGGCACGGCAGCACGACCGATGCCGCGTGGAACCAGACCAATGTCGGCAGCAACACGTCCATCCCGCTGCCGCGCATGGCCATCAGCTACCAGATCACGCCGCGCCACCAGGTCTTCTTCAACACCACCACCAGTTTCCGCACGCCCGATGAATCCGCGCTGTTCACCACCTACAGCCCGATTACCGGCGCACTCGACCCCAACCGGGTGAAGAACCAGTATTCCGTGTCGGAGGAGCTGGGCTACCGCTATTCCGGGACGTGGCTGATGGGGGGGGTGACGCTGTTCAACTACGACTTCACCAACCGCGAGATCCAGACCACCATCGACGTGAACAATGCGACCGTGGCCTCCACCCTCAATGGCGGGGGGCAGACGACGCGCGGCGTGGATGTGGAGATCGGCACCCATCCGTGGCACCACTGGAGCCCGTACCTGTCGGGGGAATACCTGCATGCCACCATCGATGACGACATTTCCGTCAATGGCGACCTGTTGCGCACACGCGGGCGCACCGCCGTCAACAGCCCGACGCTGCAGGCGTCAGCGGGCATCAGCTATGACGACGGGCATTTCTTTGGCATGGCGGACGTGAAATATGTCGGCCACCAGTATGCGACCTTCATGAATGACGAACGCCTGTCGGACCATACCACCGGCAACCTTGCGTTCGGATACCGCATGGACAGCCATTATTTCCTGTCGCGGCCGGAATTGCGCATGAACTTCATCAACATCACCAACCAGCATTACCTGTCCGGTGTCGCCGCCCCCACCTTCAACGCGCGCGACACGACCGGCGTGCATGGCACCACCATCGCCGGGCAGACGCCGACCTATTACGTGGGCGGCGGCCTTGCGGTGCTGTTCACGGCCTCCACCGGGTTCTGAACGGTTAAGGGAAATGAATAAAAATTTTTGGGTGTCGCCTTTTTTTAAAAAGGCGACGTCTTCTGAAGCTTTTTGAAAAAAGCTTCACCAAAAACTTCTATTCCTTTATCAACGGTTTTCATCCTCTCTGGCCGGACACGGGCACAGCAGCAGCACGGCCACCCCGGCGGCGACAAAGGCACAGGCCGGAATGGCCAGGAACCCAACCCCGATGCCCGCGCGCGCGGCCACCGCCTGCGCATGGTCGCCCGCGACCAGCCCGTATCCCGCCAGCAGCCACGCCAGCATGCTGCCCCCACCGTCAAAGGCCAGTTTCGACGCCGTGGAGTTGAGCGCCCATGCAAGCCCCGCCGTGCGCACGCCGCTTTCGCGCGCGCCGTCCTCCACATACTGGGCCAGCAGCGCGAAGCAGGCCGGGTTGCACAGGCCAAGGCACAGGCCGAACAGGCACATCGCCGCCACCGTCACCGCCCATGACGGCGGGCACAGCCATGCCAGCGCCAGCCACATCCCGCACAGGCACGTCCCCACCCCCATCAGGCCCCGGTTGCCC
>NZ_JABJWD010000071.1:0-24424 GCF_013155425.1 Gluconacetobacter entanii
ATCAACACCTTTGTATAATAAACCGGCATCATTAAATGTTCTATAAGGTATTCTAAATTCAACACTGTCTATGGAATAATCTTTCTTGAATTCTATTTTTAGTTTTTCTCTAAATATGTAAGAAACAATACCAGTGAAACTTTCACTCCTGAAGCCGCGTATCGTGTTGATTACCAATAAACTGGATATATCTATCAGGTCCATGTTTTTTGTAATATCTGCAAAATCCTGTCGTGGGGAATTTTCAGGATTTAAAGGAACCTGGGTTATTTTATCGAACGGCCACAATTCCATTAAAGCATCCCTTGCTCAAGTACAGACAATTTTAGATCGCACGTCTCCGTTCATTGTAAGTGCCACGGCCGTCAGGCTCAACCCTGCGCTGACTATAGCCCGCTGATTGCCGGTAGCGACAGCGCACGGGCGTTAATTATGCCCATATTGTTGACGCTGCAGCTCGTTAGGAGCACGTCGGTGGTCAGGATCCCCGCCTCGTCGGAACGCGTGGCCTGCCGTGGCCGTCGTCGCAACATCAATCGCATCCGCCGATAATCTTTGCCCTGTTCAAACGGCGCCAACACCTTAGCAACGGGCGGATAACGTCGGCACTTGGGCTGTGATATTTTGAAAGAAATGCCTGATAACGCCTCTTGCGCCGAGGCAGCCTCCTTGCCGGGTGGCCGCCTGAATACAACACCCGGACCTATGTCCAACGGTGAACGGAGAGATCTGTTTACCGCCGTGGAAACAGGCAGGACGTGACTTTGCCTCATGCAAGCACGTTACCACACGCCCGACGTATAGACGGACTGGAGGCGTGTGCCTGTCATTCGCCCCGGCCAGGCTGTCATCGCGAAACGGACGTGAGAAAAGGCGGATGAATGACAGTGACAGCAAACACGCACGCCCATGACGCCGTGGATCCGGACGCCATGATGGTAGCCCTCCTGCGCGAATACGGGCTGCCAGGCGCCAGGGAACGCGCGCGACATCATATCGGACGCTGCGTCGAGGTCGGCCTGGCAGACGACGCCGCCTTCTGGATGCGAATCAGCAACCTCCTCGACGGCCTGGATCGCAAAGACTACGTTTTTTCCCGGATGGCAGTAACGACACAGCGGGATATGTCGAGGCCGATGCGGATAGCATCGTCAAGCTGCCGACCGACGCCGCTTTGAAGAACGGCGGAGCCGTATATTGCCCCGTCAATTTTACAACATATGCTCCAGACCGAGCCAATCAGGTTCATAGCGTGAGCCAGGCCTTCGACATCGTGACGGTCGAGGTTGCGAATAAACTCGCGAGGATCGACCTCCTCTATATACGGCTTCTGTCCCGGCATCACGAAGACCATATGGGGTCCCGGATGGGACAGGCGTGAAAGCAGTTCTTTCTCCTCACCGGTCATGGCAGGCTTATCGTGGTCTGAGCGCATCCCGCTCTTGCCGTAGCTTCCTGTCCGACGGATCTGAGGCAAAACTTCATGCGTGACCCATCTCCGGAAATCCTTTGCTTTGCGCTTCGTGGACTTGAACGTCAGATGGTAGATCCCGCTTTCACTCACGATCAGCATGGTCTGCGGGCCGCCTTCGGTCTCGATGAACGCTTTCGCTACTTCGTCTGCATCAAGATACCTGATCGCACTCCTCGCACTTTCGTAATCAAGAGCGCGCGCCACGTCGTCAGCCACAAACCATGTGAACCCGTCGATGAAAACGGAGCGGACCAGCTTTCCGCCAAAAGCACAAGGCACGCCGTCAAGGACACTCTGGGGAGCCGCGTCCGTAAAATTCGCGTGGATCGTGTTGTCTGATTTGACGCACATGGCTGATTCCCCCGGATGATGGTTGCAAGCATCATCTGGCCCCATCATGCGACCCACCATAACCAACTGCTCGGAAGGGGCAGGCCTTACAGGCCCACCCTTTGCCGCGTGTCCTTCTCTGGCGGCGAAGCCGCCCGCACCAACGGTGCAATGGTGTATGAGGCTCCTTAAATCAGAGGGAGCGACAGGGGAGCGAGAAAGGAGCGACAAGGGAGCGGAAAGGGAGCGCTGTAGTGGCAATGAAGCCGAAAATCCCCACATAACCTCTGAACGCTGGAAACAGGGATACTGACCGTGGCCAATATCGATGTCCAAAAGCGCCTACGCGAACACGCAGTTGCCATGACCACCCAGGCAGCGACCCGTTCCGTCCTGCTCTGGCTAACCGAGCATCATGACGCCGTTGCCGCCATCAGACCGCCTGGTGGCTCATGGAAGCCCGTCATCGCCGTGATGCGCGAGAGCGGCCTCGATATCTCCGCAGACCACTCCGGCCTCAGGAAGGTAAGGAAGCTCTGGGTACAGGTCAGGAACGCCCGAAAAGGACATGCTGAGGAACAGACCGCCTCGGTAGAAGTCGATCCCCCCGTCCACACCACCCATCCGAGCCGGTTGCCGCAGGACTGGAAGCCCGACCTTGTCGATGATGGCCAGAGAAACCTCTCTCACTTTCCCGATGCAGCAGCTGTACCCGCACCACGAGTGTCCGCCGAAAAAAACGCGCAGGTCGCATCATTGCCCGCGACAGTGCCAGGGTGCTCGGGCAGCGAGACAACCAGGGAGAAGAACTTTCCCATTGGTCGCGCCCGGGCCGAGGCCATCAAGCGGGATCTTCTTGCGCGACTGAAGCGGAAGGAGCCCGGTTTTCATCGGGAGTAAGGCATGGCATCCGCCACGATCACAGACGCCGCAGACCCAACGGATCTGGTGACACGCCCAACCCTGCTCGTAGCCATCGGGCGCCAGCGGGTGGGAAAGACGACATTCCTCAAATCACTGGCCGAGATCACGGCCCAGCAGGGAGGCAGACCGGAGATCTGGAACACGGATTCCATGAACCGCTCGCATACGCTTTCATCGCTTGGTCCGCAGGTTCTGGAAGCGGACAGCATGTCCCCGACCGGGCAGGCTGCCTGGCTCGAAGGGCAGATCGAGAAACTGGTTGAATCCCGCCATGATGCGATCCTCGACATCGGGGGAGGATGGACTGCGATGCACGAACTGATCCGCTCATCTCCCCTTGTCGCGGCGCTGGACGAGCTCGGGGTCTCGCTTGTGACGATCTTCATGATCGGTATGGAGAATGCGGACATCGACTATCTGCAGGACCTTCAGGAGCAGCATGGCTTCCTGCCGCCCCGCACGGCTATTGTCATAAATGAGGGCCTGCTTCCCGTCGGTATCGACACACCTCAGGCGGTAAGCCAGATCCTCGAAAACGAAGCGGTGCTCAACGCTCTGGACCGAGGCGCCGCGCACGGTGTGTTCCCCGCGATCAACGGGCTGAAGAAAATCGCGGATCGTGGGCAGTCGTTCATGGATTTTGCTGCGAACAAGCCGGTTCCCGGACAGCCGAAAAGCTCGGTCTTCGACAGGCTGAGGGTCAATCGCTGGCTCAAACGGGACGTGCCCCTCTTCCTGCGCGACCTCGGAGCGGACTATCTGCCCCGGATGCCAAAGGGACTGCCCGACGTGGTGATGGAGAATGTCTGATGGCAGCCCAGGGCGACATCGAGGCGGCAGACCGTGAATTCGCGATCCGAATGGAGAACCTGCGCCGGGTCGCCGCCCAGTGGGTCGAGCGTCCGATCGCGCCCGAAGTCGAAGTCCTTTCGGCGCTGGTCGCAGCGATAGACCAGATCGGCACCCTCTGCATTGAAGCCAGGCGCGCCTCCATCCGCTCCGTTGCCGAGAGCAGGCTGGTGGCGGAACAGCAGCGCGAAACCCTGGCGCAGGACACGATCGCCATCCGCAGCCACCTCAGGGACGGCATTGAAGCGGTGCACACGCTGCGCACCATCAACGAAAAACTGGTCGAGAAGAAACTCCTCGCGATCACCGCGGATATGACGAAAGGATTAAGGGGGGCCATCGAGAGCCAGGCCACGGCCATGACCAGACGGTACAACCTGCAGACGGCCTTTCGCATCCTGGGATACAGTTCCATCGTCCTGATAGCGGGATTTGCGCTCGGACGGATGCCCTGAGCCTGTCCACAACGGACACGCTCAGGGCCAGAACTGAAACGCCGTACGAAGTACTGACACAGGTCGCATGATGCTGGCCGATCCTGTCCGCCTCACAACAGGAGGCCAAGGTGATCCGGCTCCCCTTTCCATGCCGCCGCACGACGCAAGCGACCGTGATCCTTGTAACGTGCGGCCTCGTCGCGCCGCCGATCGGGCACGCACAAACCGTAAACGTGCCGGGCGGGCTCCCGACACATGTCAACGCAACCTATCAGGAACCGGGGCTCGGTGGCTGGACCCCGGACACGACGGGCACAGCCCAGGCCACCAGCGGAAGCGGCGCCGTCACCCAGACAACGACAGCAGGCACGTCCGACAGCGATGCGCTCGAAACCCTATACCAGCAGTCATGGGGCTATGCGGCAGCCCAGAACGCCGAGGCGCTGGGCGTCAATCCATCGGCGCTTGCCGCGACCTGCGTGGTGGAATCCGGCTGCCAGAACCTCTACACGGCCGGAAACGGCAGTACGATCACCGGCGCGTTCCAGATGAGCAACGGGACCTACAGCCAGACCCTTGGAGAGGCACTGGCCGCAGACCCATCGCTGGCCTCATCCATCACCAGCGGCACGGCGGGCCAGCAGGACCCGGCGACACAGGCGGTGGCTGCAGCGCAGTATCTCAAGGATGCCGCAACCAGCCTGCAGCAGAGTGGCATCAGTAACCCGACGGCCCTTGATGCCCGGGCCTATTATAACTTTGGCCCAAGCGCGGGTGCAGAAATCGCGACGGCCGACGACAGCAGCCTCATGTCGTCCTACATATCGAGCACGGCAATGTCGGGGAACAATATCAGTTCAACCACCACGGTCGGCCAATGGCGCGCGGCGGTCGCAGCAAAAATGGGCAGTGCTGCGTCCAGTTCGATCCTGACCGGCTGACGAGGAGTCCAGCATGAGGTTTTCCCACCGGGCCGCGATCCTTGCGGCCCTCACCTGCAGCATCAGCCATCCGGCCTTCGCGCTGCACAGAACCCCGGTCCGTGCGCTCGACGGGTACAGATGCATGGCCCTTGATGCGCCGGCACGGGTCATGATGGATTTCAGGCATCCGATCCCGCTGCAGAGCGAACCACGGGACGGTGCCCCGAGCATTGCTCCTGCGCTGGCGGTACTCCCGATCGCCACGGACGCACCGCCCACGAACGGCTACGTCCGGAGCATGAATCTCGCATTGCGTCCCGGCTGGGTCTCGACAAGATGGCTGAAACCCTACGACGCGGTCCATCCCGGCATGACCTGCACGCCCTATGTCATGAATGACGGCAAGCTTGGCTTCGTGTTCGGCAGGGCGACACAGTAGGTTTGTCATCTCCACAGTCCGGCATGCTGCATGGCCTACATTGTTTTCCCCGGGAGCGGATCAGGGAAGACCGCTGCCCGCCGGGAGGGCCGCGAGGTGCCCGGGTCAAGCCTGAGGGCATGCCCCTGAGGTGGACCGGGTTGCCCGGAGCGCGGGGCACCGCCCTGCGTTCCGGGCGGCCCTGTTCACTGAAAGGGGCGTGTCCTCACCGCGCGAAGCGCGGCGCGCAGCGGGCTTGAGGCGGGCGCCTCGCGGCGACATGCTGGTTTCAGGGCATTTTTTTACAAGCACGATGGCGACGCCGGACACCAGAAGCAGGAACCCGGTTTCCGGGCTCCTGCGGCGTGGTCTCTCAAGGCGTTGGATCGTCGGGCCACCAGGGGTCGGGGGCGTCCGCGATCTCGCGCGCTTTCGCTTCGGCTGCGGCGATGGCTGCGGCCCTTGCGGCCGTGGTCGCCTCCCGCCATGCGTCGATGCCGTGGTCGGCAATAAAGTCATGGGCGCCGTCATCTTCGGGGTGCGGCATTTCCGGGCCGTGATAAAAAGGATTGCGATGCCAGACGTCCCGGTCTGTCAGGACCCAGGCGTGGTGGGGCGCAGCACGCGAAAGCGCAAGGGCTTCGTCGCGGTCTGCCATGGATTCATATTCGCTCATGCGGGTCGATCCTTGCGGAAAGGTACTTTGCCGTGGGTGGCCGGACCCGCCGTGGGTCCGACCGGGTCGGTCAGAAGCCGAGGGCGTCCATCTCGGCAGCTGCGGCCCGCTGGTCGATGGTGCGGGCGTTGCTGGCCGTGTAGGGCTTCCACGGGGTGCCGATCATGTCCTCGTAGGCCGCAAGGGCCCCGCGGGCGGACGCGACCAGAGCGGCGGCCTTGATCCCCTGCTCGGCTGCGAAGCGGCGGGCGTTGGCCGCCCTGTTTTCCAGCCCGTCGACGCCCATCCGGTCCTCTTCGCGATACTCGTTGAACTGTGAGGACAGTTCGCGGGCCTGCGCGCGCTTGGCGTCATAGAACTGGGCGGCCCCGAAGGCGGACGCGACAGCGGCACCCGCCATGCGCTGGAGGTGCATTTCCAGCCCCTTGTCGTTCTGCTCGCCGTTCCATGTGGTCACGACCAGCACGGGCGAGAGGCTGCGGGCGATGACGGTGAAAGCCTGCCGGGCCGTTTCCGCGAGGGCGTCGGCGTCGAAGTCCTCAAGGCCGAAATGGGAAACGATCTTGGTGATCTGGTCGGGAACGGGGATCAGGGCTTCGGCGGCCTCGATGGTGATGACAGGCGCGCGCCGGGCCGCTTCCTCGAAACGGCGGGCAGCGGGGGCCTTCTGGCCCGATTTTGCCTTGCTGGCGGCTTTCTTCTCTTGCGCGGAAGCAAGGGCGGCGGTCATTGTGTTGGTAGCGTTGGACATGAAACCTAACCTTTCTGTCTGGCGTCAGCCCTGTCCGGTGTTCGAGCACCGGGCGGGGCGTCTGTGGCGGGAACCATTTCCCTCTCCACAAATAAAGAATAGTACAGACAGAATATAAATGCAATAAAAAAGACAATATATTAGAAGTAAATATTAGTTTACTATTGTTTTTATTACGTTTATTTCCTTATGCCCAATTTTATTAATCACAGTGTTATTATGTATTACATAAGTATTGATCCTGCAGAACCCCAGGGCGAGCGGTCGAACCGTTGCGCGAAAGCGTGGAGACCCCGCAGGGGGCTCCAGTGAGGTTAGCGGCGCAGCCGCTTAGCGAACCAGAGTGAGAGAACCCCGAAGGGGCCGCCCCTGATTTTCTTTTTTTTCCTGCTGAACTGAGATGTTTCCCGGACCAGGTCTTTCGGGAAAGGAAACTGTCTCCAGATGCCCTGGGCTTACGCCGCGTTTTGCGGGCATGCGCTGCAGGGACACAGATCCAGTTCATCTGTGACCCGCGACATGACTTCAGATACTCTTGATGAAACCGGAAGGCGTGCCTTTGGCAGGATCGACAAACACCACGTCATCCGGTGCCCGGCGCGGTGTGTCGATGGCAAGAAAAATGACAGGATCACGCAGGATACGCGGCACCGCATGTACCGCACGCCGCGGAAAGACCAGCAGGTGCCCGGGGACAAACGGCGCTTCCTCAGCCGGGTCATCAATCCAGAATGTCCCTTCTCCGGAAAGCACATGGAGGACTTCATCACACTGGGTATGATAATGCGGCGGCACGTCCCGATAGATCCGGAACACCCTGATACTGGCTTCCGGCCTGTCGGTCAGATAGGTATCCAGCAGCATCGTATCCGCGGTTTGCGGGAACGCTGCCACAATCCTGTTGAGATCGAACCGTCCACCGGTACGGTTCAGGGTCATCAGGTGCTCTTCATCAGTCATGAGGCCTGTTCTCCGCCCATGTTCCACACCATGTCTCGACGAGCGCTTTCATGATCTTCTCCATTTCAGCCAGGAAAACCTTCGAGCACGATCTTGCCCTTTGCCTGACCGCTCTCGATCAGGGCATGGGCCTGCCGCAGGTTCGCCGCCGTGATCAGGCCGAGGTTCCTGCCGAGCGTGGTGCGGATACGCCCGTCATCCACAAGGCGTGAGACTTTGTTGAGAATCTCGCCTTGCCTGCCCATGTCGGCTGTGCCGAACAGCGGACGGGTGAACATCAGCTCCCAATGCAGCGACAGGCTTTTCTTCTTCAGCGGCAGGGCGTCGAGCGCGGCCGGGTCATCAATCAGGCCGAAATGCCCCTGGGGCGCGATCAGCGCGACAATCTCTGGCATATGCCGATCCGTCTGCGTCGTGGAAAAGACGAAGCCGGGTGCACCGGTCGGAAGGGCCGCGACCTGCGCGGCAAGCGGCCTGCTGTGGTCCACCACATGATCTGCCCCGAGGGACGTCACCCAGTCGCGCGTTTCTGGCCGGGAGGCGGTGGCGATGACCGTGACATCGGTCAGGACCCGGGCCAGCTGGATGGCGATGGAGCTGACCCCGCCCGCACCCCCGATAATCAGCACGGCCGGCTTCACGCCAGGGACTGGCCGACGGATATCCAGGCGATCGAACAGCATCTCCCAGGCGGTGATCGCTGTCAGCGGCAGGGCCGCGGCTTCAGCCCAGTTCAGGGAACGGGGCTTACGGCCGACAATCCGCTCGTCGACCAGGTGGAATTCGGCATCGGTTCCCGGGCGATCGAGCGCGCCTGCGTAGAAAACCTCATCCCCGATGGCAAAATCCGTGACTTCAGGTCCGGTGCCGACAACGATCCCGGCGGCGTCCCAACCCAGAACCCGCCACTGACCCGCGTCCGGCGTGGCGCTGCGACGGACTTTTGTATCGACCGGATTGACCGACACAGCCCTGATTTCCACCAGGAGATCCCGCCCTGAAGGGACCGGCTTCGGCAGATCGATATCCTGAAGGGACGCGGGATTATCGATCGGGAAAGGCGTCTGGTAACCGACGGCGCGCATGATGTCTGCTCCTGTGTTGATGAAGGAGAACAGTGAGCATTATGCTGGGTTCGGACAAGAACGCACTTTTAACGCCCATAGTATCGGAAATGATACCGTCATGGCCCGTATCCGGCATAAATCACTTGATTGCAGTCCCGGCTGTGCCGTTGAAGCGACGCTTCAGCTGATCGACGGGAAATGGAAAGGGGTGATCCTCTACCACCTGCTTGAGGGAACCCTGCGCTTTAACGAAATCCGCAGGCGCCTGCCCAATATCACCCAGCGCATGCTGACGGCGCAGCTTCGCGAACTGGAACAGGACGGGTTTGTGCTGAGGACAGTCTACGCCGAGGTGCCCCCGAAGGTGGAATACAGCCTGACGCCGCGGGGACGGACCCTGGAGCCGGTCATCATGGCTCTCAAGAAATGGGGGGACGAGAATACCGGGTTCAGGCGGGATCCTGAATCCCCTGCGAAACTGGACGAGCCTGCCGCCGATTGTCCGGTCTCCTGCGTTCAGGCTGGCGGTTGAGCAGGCACTGTTGGTGATCCGCATCCACGTTGCGGACATGCACCCGGACTCTCACCCGGAACATACGCGGTTCCCGGTATTTCTCCTGCCCCAGTCGCATGACAGACATATATACGGCACACGCTATCGGGCCATGGAACCACAGGGGGAGACTGCGTGGTAAGACTTCGACGTCATCGCGTGAAGCCTCCCGGCAGCTGCCGCCTGACGGCCCATGAGGCGCAGGTCTGGCGGTCCTTTCGCGCCGCCATCCAGGGCGAGAAAGGAGAGAGCGCCGTAGCCCACGTGCTCGACCGGAGCGGCCTGGCCGTGCTGCACGACGCCATACTGCCGGCGGGTGACGGCAGGACGACCCAGATTGACCACCTGTTCCTCAGCCCGCGGGGCATCCATGTCGTGGAGACAAAGCGGTATGGCGGCGAACTGACCGGACACCCGGAAGATGAACGGTGGCGACAGCGTTTTGCTGGCGAGGCGCCCGACGCCCCGCCCCGGCTGATTTACAGCCCGGTGATGCAGAATGCCGCCCATTGCCGGGCCGTCTACGCGCTGGCCCGCCTCGTGGACCCGACCATCCAGGTCTTCAGCCACGTCGTGATGACGGGAACTGCGGTCCTGTCACCGGCGCTTGTCGCCTGCACCCTTTCCCTTTCCGAGTTGGAAACCCTGCTGCACGATCTTGAGCGCAACGTGCCGCAGGGCACACTGATTAACGCATGGCGGCGCATCGGGCTGGTCTGCCATGCCAGCGGGCATCAGTAAGCGGCCTCCCTGTCGAGAAAATCGAGCAGTTCCGCGATTTCCCCGGTTGAAAGCATGCGCCCGCGACAGGCCTCGCTATCGCGGGGAAAATCGAGCGGCTCACCACCATGGTCACGGTTGCCGGCACTGATCCAGAGTACCCGCTCCGGCTCCTCGGGATCATAATCGAGGCGAACCCCAAGGCCATCTCCAAGGTCGATGAAATCGGAGAACAGGTCGTCCTCACACCGAAGCGGAAGCGTGCCGATTTCCACACCGATCCATCTGTCGGGAAATCTGGCCCGGAGAAGGTCGGCGAGCTGGCGCGTATGCAGCCTGAGATCCGTCGGATCCCGGACGGGCGGCGGTGGCTCCAGGGGCTGCAGGAAACCCGCCTCGTCATCATCCCAGTCATCGGGATCAATCGGCGGCACCGGCTTTTTCGCCATAAAGCAGACGTCCCTCGACCAAAAGAAAAGCAATTTAAGACCGAAGCGTCGGACGGAACCAGCCTGTTTGGTGCAATGCCCCGGCCACGCGAACGCATGTCGCCGCTGCCGGAGCATGCATTGTCCGCATTCACAAGCCAAGCGCATTCAGTTCCTGATCAACCTGCCTCCAACGGCCATCAGACTGACGTGGTTCGTTCCTGCCATGATTCCAGCTGCTGATCCGGTTCTTAAGTGGAATTTCGTCAATGAACCGGCTCGGACGGGAAGATCCGCCCTGGCGATAATCACAGAACGTGATCGTGGCCTGCTCCATGGCCCGGGTCAGCGCCACATAGGCAAGGCGACGCTCCTCTCCGGGATTGCGCGACATCGCACCGGGGAAAATCGCCTCTTCCCATGCAGGAAGAAAGACATGCCGGAATTCCAGTCCTTTCGACCGGTGCATGGTCATGAGCTGAACGCGATCACGCCCTTTTTCTCCAGGTGCTCCGCCTGCCAGTGCCGCGTGCTCCAGGAGGTGTTCCACGCGCCGGAAACCCTGGGCCAGTTCGATCAGTTCCGCGAGGTTTTCGCGCTGGGTTGCCGCTTCATCGGAATCATCAGCCCGCAGCATGTCCAGATACCCTGTTGCCTCGAGCAGGCCGGTAAGGCGCTCCCCAAGGCTTTCCCCTTCCCGACATCCGATCTGTCTGAGAATCTGGACGAATCCCTGCAACGCCACGGCACATCTCGGGGACAGACGGGTCCGTGTGGCCGCCGCGCATAGCGACTGACCACCCGCCGAAGCCTCTATCTCGATTTTCCCCAGGCCCCTGGCACCAAGGCCCCGCGGGGGCCGGTTGGCCATCCGCCGAAAGGCTTCGTCCGACCTGCGCTCATCGGGCCATGCGCAAAGCGTCAGCAGGGCCAGAGCGTCCTTGACGGCGGTACGCCGATAGAAACCCACATCCCCGATGATCTCGTAGGGGACACGGGCGTGGAGCAATGCTTCCTCCAGCGTTCGGGAAAGCCGGTTCTGGCGGTAAATGATAGCCATGTCATGACAGGCGACGCCGGTCGCTGCGCGACGGCCAATCTCCCGGACGATCGCCGCAGCTTCCTCGGTGGCGTAGGAGAACCCCAGAACCTCGATCGGGAGGCCCTTGCCCCGACGTGTAAACAGTGTCTTTTCGATCCGCGACGGGTCAAATGAAATCACCGCATTCGACGCATCAAGAATATTGCTGGTGGAACGGAAGTTCTCCTCGAGCTTGAACGTCTTCACAGCAGGAAACTCACGCGGGAAGTTCCGCAGGAAGCCGACTTTCGCCCCCCGCCAGGAATAGATGCTCTGGGAATCATCACCCACACAGAACAGTTCACCAGACGTCCTGCTGAGCAACGTGAGCCACAGGTACTGGGCGCGGTTCACATCCTGAAACTCGTCCGCCATCACGGCCGTAAAACGGGCGGACCACCGGCGATGGTATGCCGCATCATGCAGCATCGCGAGGGTCGGCCACATCAGCAGATCACCAAAATCCGCCGCGTTCTGCTCGCGCAGGATCGCCTGGTAACGACCATACAACCCGACGACAAAGCGCCAGCTTTCGTGATCCACATGGAGATTCGCCGACTGCCGCCTGCCGATCAGGCTTTCAACATGCGCGAAAGCAGCCACCGGTGTGATCAGATCCTCTTTCAGCCGCGCAATCCGCTCGGCCATTTTTTTAATCTGTCTCGCGTCTCCTGGCGCTCCTTCCTGCGGCACGGGAAGCTTTTCCTTCGGGACAGTCCTGATCAGGCGGCGGACGATGGCGAGACTGTCCTCGGCGTCACGAATGTCAAAGCCGCTACGCAATTGCGCCACTTCAGGCTCGGCCCGTAGCTGGCGGGCCGTCAGGGCATGAAACGTTCCAAGCCATGTGGGTATCGAGTACGGCCCAAGAACGTCTCCGATGCGCTTGCGCATTTCCTGGGCGGCCTTGTTGGTAAAGGTTACACAGAGGATCTGGCCAGGAACCATGCCATGCAGTTCGACGCGGGTTGCGACCCCGGCTGTCAGGGTTTTGGTCTTGCCGGTGCCTGCCCCTGCCAGAACCAGAACATATCCCAGTGCCGTCGCCGCACGCCGCTGTTCTGGCGTCAGACTGTCAAGGACTGGCGCAAGCGCGCGCGGAACGGGAAGATCACCGGTCATAGCTCTTCCAGCCCTTCCGCCACGCAACCCGGGGTGGTAGTGATCTTACCGGTCGAGAGCAGGATCGTCGCCGGATAGGAAAGATCCCAGTTCCCAAGCCCGCGTTCCCAGCGCCCATCGATAACCAGGCCGACAGGACAGCCCGGCCGCTCGTACAGGCGGACTGCACTTTGCGGTATCGGGGGATCATCTTCGGCCTGCGCCAAACGCTGGCGCAGGTGGCGGTTCCAGATGGTCTGGGCCAGGGGCGACCGGACAAACGTCCGTGAAAGGTCTACCTTCATCGCCAGACGCGCGATCCGCCAATCCGCATAGTCTGAAACAGATCCCATGACCCTCTCCTGTGTGAGATGATCCTGCGCGCAGGATCCGTTCGGCGCCCACCTCTGTGGCACGCCAGCCGTAAATGACGATCATCCCGTGATCGTCGGTGAAGGAGGCGATGCGGCCTGCCAAGTCCCGGCCTCGGGCCATCGAGACCGCGCGTTGCCCCGCAATCGGCGCGCCACGTATTTCCGCATATCCGTCGCCCCTGGCGGCAGGGCCGTTCGCGCATGCACACAGGCCCGCATATGTCCGGACAAAGCCTGCAGCCCGCGATGCCGTCTGTCCGGTGGGCCCAAAGGACTCATGCTGGTTCACAAGGACAGCCCCGGCGATGAACCTGACCGTGGTCTGGCAGGCTTCCGGACAGGTTCAGACGAAGCAGGCAATGAGGCGTCCGAAACCCGCGGCGGCCGCTGCGTGCCGTGCGCCTCGGCCTGACCCAGCCATGACGGGGAAACCGTCTCCGGCTGCGCTTTCGCCCCTGAACCCAAGACTTTGGACAGGCGGCACAAGGGCGCAACGGGAACAGAACCTGCCTCCATTCCTTCCCTGCGGGTCCTCAGGACCGCATTCCAATCCTCTCCCGGCCCTTTCGGAGATATCCGTCCTGACCAGAGACCGACGTCCCGTGCCATCGCAGCGAATTTCCCGGCATAACGATCCCCCTGCAGGTCGTTATCAACGGCAACAACCAGTCGCGCTTCAGGCTGGGCGGCGACCTGCATCATGACCCGTTTCAGGTTCGCTTCGCTCTCTGGGCTCATGCCGCCACCCGTCGAGGTATAGAGCGTTCCTTGCTGGAAGCGATCGAGTGCTGCAAAGGACAATGCATCAATGGCCGCCTCGGTGACGACAAGGCGCGTCACGGGCGCTTCTCCCCCGTCGGCCCGGAAACCGAAGAGACGCTTGCCAATGCCGCCCGTCGAAAACCCCTTGTAATCCGGCCCCCGCATTTCCATGCCGGTGAACTGCCCGTCCGCATCCCGATGGCCAAACCAGGCGGTTCCGTGCGGGCCTTCCTTCAGCGCCCCCTGCTGTCCGGCAATCGCGACAATATGGTCGGGCAACCCACGGATCTCCGTCAGATAGCGCCATGCAGCCGTCCCCTGCCCGGGTGCGGTGCGACGGTGCCACAGTTCAGCGGGATCGCGGCGCGGTCTGTCACCGGCTCCCTTCGTACGCTCGACAACTTCGAGCGTCGGGCTCCTGCCGATCAGGCCGCGAAGTTCCTGCCTGACATGACCGAGGTTCTTCGAGGGATCGAGATACTGGACAAGCTTGAAGACATCGCCCTTGCCGTCGCCTTTCGGGTCCCACCAGCCCTTGCCATCGTGATTGACAATAATGGCCTCACTGTCGCGGCGAAATTTCAGGTTACGGGCGGAACGCTGCGCAGTGGCCTGCCGATCCAGCCGGAACCCGGCTTTCTCCAGCACGACGGCGCAGTTTACGGCATTACGAAGCTCATCAAGTTCTCTTTGCTGTGCTTCTGGGGAAGACGTGTAAGCCATGAAAGACACTCCTTCACGAACAGCATGGATTGTGTTTCAGACCGCTCCGGTATTTACGGTGAGTATTTGATATGATCGTGCGGAAACACACGACGACCTCTGTATGGTTCGTCGAGATATTGCGTCCTGATGATCCGCGTTGAGGGTTTTATTCTGCGTGAACTGCAAAAGAATACAGGACGCACGAATGGCCGCAGTTTACGCGCGGCAGCAAACGGCATGTGCCCGCGCCACTGCGCACGCATTACCGGGACTATGGACGAGCGGGCACTCACGACGCCAGATACTCCCTGTGGAGTGTCCCGTCTGCGCCCACATCATGCGACTGACGAAAAATAAGGTTCACTAACCCGCGTAAAGGCCGATGGAGAAACAGGAAAGACACAGTTCATCCCCGATGTGGACGGACGACCGGCGTTCCGGTGTCGGCCGACAGGCTTTCCCGATAGCCCGCGCCGTCAGGTCGAACAGGCCTCACAAGTATTCATGACGGGAACTGGCGTAGCAGAAACCGCATTTTCTTCTCCCTGAACAGGCACAATGCTCCGGGTCGTTGACGACCCGGAACACCGAGCGGTCTAAAACGGGATTTCGTCATCCACGTCCTGCGCGCTGGAAGTTGTGGCAGGGGCCGGGCGCTGTGCAGCGCTCCGCGAGGGACGCTCTTCATCAAAACGTCCATCGCCCGTGCTTCGACCATTGGCCAGCACCTTCAGGTTTCCATCAAACCGATCAATGATGATCTCGGTCACATAACGGTCCTGTCCCTGCTGGTCGGTCCATTTACGTGTCTCGAGATGGCCTTCGACATAGACCAGCGTTCCCTTCTGGCACCGACGTTCGATCACGCCCGAAAGGTGATCGTTGAAAGAGACGACGCGGTGCCACTGGGTTTTCTCCCGGCGCTCACCGCTGGCGCGATCGGTCCAGGTTTCACTTGTCGCCACGCCGAAGGATGCGATTTTGCCCTCCCCTTCCCTACGTGCGGCAAGATCCGGATCCCGGCCCAGGTGACCGATGATGATGGCGCGATTGACTGACTGGCTCATGGTCTTGTTCCTTTTTTCCTTCCTGGTCGTCTCCGGCCCCTGCCGGATCTCTGACCTGGTGCGGTCGCGCGGAAGCGGGCCTCAGGCGGCGGGCGCAACCCCTCGGGGCGGCAGTGGTGCGGAAGCCGCGCATGCGGCTTCACGGTGCCGTCCCGACCGCAGGCCTGGGGGTTGCGCCCGACGACGACCGCTTCAGACCGCAGAAACCAGGTCAGAGACCCGGCAGGGGCCGAGGTCATGCTTTTGGATTTCTGTTTTATTTTGCTATTTCGCTCATAATCGTGTCATTTATTCTTGTACAATTATGATAGCCGTCCTAGAATTTCCCTGTCTCTACATTGGGAGTTCATCATGGCCGTGATTACTGCGTCGGAAGGACGCATCACCCTGAAGGCCGACTTTCATCCCGAACTGGCAATCCAGGCCCGGCGTTACAGGGGACGTTTTCTCGGCAAGGAAATCGGCTGGTCCTTCCTGCCCGAACACGAGCCGGCGATCCGCCAGATCTGCCAGACCCTGTATGGCGTGGATGGCACGCCAGATGCATGGAATGACTGCTGCACCGTGCAGGTCGAAGTCGACGAGCAGGATGTCCGGGCACCGCTGTGGCGCCAGTTCAACGCCGATATTTACCTCGGTGGCCGTCACGTTGTCGGCGTTTTTGGTCCACGGCAGGCAGTTCGCACCGGCAGGGGCATAAAATTCCTGCGCGGCCAGCCGCATTGCGCCACCCGGATCGGCGCCTACCACATGGAGGTACCCACCGGCAGCGTTCTGGAAATCCGGAAATATCCGCGTGCCGCACTGGCGTTCCTGGGCCGGTGCCTCGACGGGCATGGCTCCTGGCGCATGGCCCAGGGCTAGAGCAGCCCGAGCTGCACGGTAGGCACGGGTGCATCCGCCGACGTCGCTTTTCCGCCATGCTTTGCCAGCAGACGGGCCAGCTCCGCTTTCTCGCGCGCAACCTGTTCCTCGCGGGCACGGGTCGTCCATGCCTCGACCAGCAGGTTTTCCCGGACGCGCTGCCCGATTTCCTTCTCTACATCCGACCAGACAAAAGTCGGGTCGCCCCAGCAGGGATATCGCGCAACCTGATCGAGGAAATCGCGCCGTGTGGCTGCATTGTCGAACCATGTCTGCACGAAGCCGGTCCGATTATAATGCGCGATAAATCCGAACATATTGCTCAGCCGGTTATACAGGGCCGGGGTAAATTTTTCTGCAGGCATTCCGAGTGCAATGAACCGCAGGATCGCATTACCAAGCTTTGCCTTTTGCTGGGCCGTCGCCCAACGGGTGGGTTTCAGGACAGCCGGGTCGAAAGGCGGGATCCGAAGCCGCTCACACAGGATCGGCCCCGCCGTCATGACACCTGGCTCCGGCATCGATAGCCGTTATGAAAGCGATTCACATCCGGCAGATCCGGATAATGCCCCTCCCCCAGGCCCTCTTCATTCAGCCTTTCCAGATAACGCACCGCCACGGTCACACGTCGGGCATTGGCGAGGCTGCGCAATACGACCAGATCCGAGCGGCCTCGCATATAACGGTCTTCCCAGAGACCGGTGACGGGGTTCAGCGCAGCCGCCCCCATCGTGCCGTTCAGAAAGCATTCCACGATCCACGGCCGGGTCCGATAGGGACGCCCCGAAACAGGAGCCGGAAGATGGACGATGGTTCCGCTGGCGATGGTCCCGACCCGAAGCGGGTTATTACCGCCCTGGAATGGAGACGTATAATACTGGCGGATCATGCCACGTCTCCTTTGCAGGACGCCATGTTTCCAGTTTCGGCTGCGGACCGTCCATGCAGGATCCGCGCGCCATCAGCGTCGTTATCGACCATGAGAACCCATCTGTCGGTCCCCAGGGCGCCAGTGCGGTAAGCCGCATCAAAGCCACGTGGCTTACGATCGCCCCGACGGATATGCACACTGATGGAAAACGAGCGCCCGGGATGCGCGCCGGCGGTCCTCTCACCGTAAAGCGTTACGGCAGTCGAGATTTCCGCGAGCGTCCGGGCTTCTGTCATCCCCCGTGCACCAAGGTGTTCCATCGGCAGCGCCTTAAGGATGGTGCAGCCGTCGGAACGGATGCGCACGGCGGGAGTGGCAATCAGGGCAAAGACTGGCATGATGAACTCCATCACTCAGCGCGCCCTTGCGGGCGCATATATTTTCAGGGTTGGGTTTCAGGCGGCAGAAGCCACGTCCTCGACGGATGGCTGACGTGTCGATGAGCTGAAAATGTATTGGGCCGCGGCTGAAGCAGCACTCGCTGCGGTGAAAATGGCGCGCTTGTCAGCCTTCAGCAGTTCCAGCCAGTTCCCGATGTAATCAGCGTGGCGGACCGTCGGCTCGATCTGCAGTTCCGCGCATACGAAAGCTGATGTCATCTCTGCAACCAGTTCCTCGGCCGCGTAGGCATGGTCCCCAAACCGCCTGCCAAAGGTGCGCGCCAGTCGGCTTTCGGCCCCGGTCCAATGCCCGATCTCGTGAAAGACGGTTCGGTACCAATCGATCTGGTTGAAATAGGACTGCTGGGGCGGAACCCGGATGAAGTCCGCATCCGGGGCATAAAATGCCTTGTCACCACCGATGCGAATGTCCGCCCCGGTTTCGCGCATCAGCGCTTCCGCGTGCGGCACGATTTCGCGTTCCGGCAACGGCGCAGTCGGCGCAACCATGCTTTCCGGCAGGTTCTCGCACTGCTCAACATTGAACACCGTAAACCGCTTGAGAAACGGGATCCGGCGAGGCTCGTCGGAGCCCGATTCCGATTTTGGCGTGAAACGGTCAGCATAAAACACCGTCGTCCCCTTCTCGCCTTTCCTGACATTGCCGCCCTGCGCATGCGCCTGGCGGAACGTCAGCCATTTCTGGGTAGAAAACCCCTGCATCTCTACCGAACCCCACAGCATCAGGATGTTGATCCCGGAATAGGCCCGGTCGGTCGCGGCATTACGCGGCAGGGCAATGCCGCATTTCGCGCGGTTCCATGGGCAGACCCATGGCACGGTTCCTGCTTCAAGTTCGCGGATGATGCGGTCAGTGACGGACCGGTGGATGTCGGTACGTTCGATTCTGGCCATGATCAGTCTCCAGAAAATGCAGACGCCGCCCCAAAGGGCGGCGCGGATGGGCAGCGGATGGCGAGGGTGGTGTCACCTGAGATCGATGATGCCCGTGCACGGATCGAGGAAGACGTCGGGCAGCAGGAGGAAAGTGACCATGGAGGCCGTCCAGAGGAGCACGATGGCGACGAATTTGGCGATTTCGACGGCAGGGCGGGACGGCGGCGCGATGCGGTTCTGTGCCATTTCCAGATCCTTTTTTCGGGGGTTTCGACCCCTTCCGGCGACCGCAGGCCAGACTGGCGGGCAAGGGCGCCGCACAGCGGCGGCACCGGAGCCGCGCACAGATGGCGCAGCCATCGCGCACGGCGAGGAGCCACCCCTTGCGCGACAGGCTGGACTGTGGTGCCGATCCTCCCTATATTTGTTTTTTATTTATTATAATTATTTTATATTATCTTTCTTTATACACACATCTCGGAGCATTATTAAAAAATACTATATTTTATATTTGTAAAAGTTTCTGTTTCTCTGCTTGCAAACACGGTTCACATGCATGTCCTAATGGACCCTCTCAAAGCTACGCCGTATATTCATTGATGCGAATGGCATCATCGATGGCGTCATCGGAAGATTTGTAATCCCATGCTGTTTCGAGAGAGCGATACAACCATCGTGCAAGATCACGCATGACATCAGAGGGTATCTGCGCGGCGTCTTCTGTCATTTCGAAACCGGTCTGACTTTTACGTATCACAGTGACGATCATTGTAAATTCGTGATAATAGGGCCCGGTGTAGCTAATCCGGACGATTAGCTGGTAGAAATTCCGTCTCTGGATCTGCGCCAGGGTGTCATCAATCGCGTGGAGTTGCGTACGGGCTACGTCACGGCCAGTATTCCAGAAGTCTTCTGTTATTCTGAAAGTTTGCCATAAGCGGGATCGAGGCTTCGATGAATGGGCTGCGCCCGTCCCATCCAGGGCTGGGGGCGGATTTCCTTCAGCCAATCAACGAAACTCGGAATAAACCCAAAGTCCTCGCGCATATGCTGCTCGGCGATCAGCCGCACCGGGACAACCCGCCCGGTGGAAATTGTCAGCACAACGCCAAAAAGTCTCTCAGCGAGGAAGATTCCTTCCGCGTGATGTCTTAGCGCACGATGCCGAAAATCGGCCGAAATCAATTTTGATTCGTCGAACCAGGTATGGATAGGCAGGAAGTCATCAGCCGTACCTCCCCACTGCCGCACCGACGAGAGAGCATGATAATAACTATGCGCCATTTCAGGCCTCCTCTGTCCAGCTATGCTCGGAATATTCAGTGGACATATATCGTCCGTTAAATTCAAGCGTCAGCGTTCTGTTGTCTCCATCGCGCTCTCGGTGCCCAGATCCGAAAAGATCATCTGCACCGCCCCCGGCAGGTCGTACGGCCGACCGGTTTCAGGATCGCTGTAACGGCTTTCCGATGTCTCCTGCCAGATCCGGAACACGTTCCCGATCATCAGGTTCAGCTTCGATGTATCGTCATTCGCGGCGAGAGGGGCGACGAAGCGCAGGTCGATCGCGGCATGACGGGCATCCGTGATGACGGACAGGAGGATGTCATCGCCCTTCTGGGGACGCCCCTGGCGCGCTTCGATGGCGTTGATGCGGGCCGCCAGCGTCTTCTGGTAGGCCCTGAAGTTATCGTTTGTCGGCGCGACAATAATCTCGCGACGCCCGCCCCGGATCGCAGGCAGAGTCACGTACTGGCGCAGGTCATCGTGCTGCACGACATCCGCGAAGTCGCGATACATCGCCATGAGGTCGGCGACGTTGACGAACTCGGTGAAGCGCGTGACCGGCTTGTAAAGCCCGCTTGGCTGCAGTTCCAGTTCGGTACGGGTTTCGCCGAAATTGGCTGCCCAGGCATCGAATTCATGCAGGTAGCGCTTCTGCAGCGCCTCAAGATCCATATAGCGGCTGACCGTCCACATTTCGGCGAGCGTATTGGTGATCGGGGAGCCGGACGCCATGATCAGCGGACGTTCCGGATTTTTTGCCGCCAGGTAGCGCGTCTTCACGAAGAGATCCCAGGCCCGCTGCGAGCCGTTCGGATCGACCCCCTTGAGGTCGGACTGGTTGGTTGCAAAACTCAGCTTCCGGAACTGCTGCGCTTCATCGACGAGGATCTGGTCGATGCCGATCTCTCCCAGATGCACGAGATCGTCCTTTCGAGCCGAAAGGCCTTCCAGCTTCGCCTGCATCTTCTCCTTCATGCTCTCGACCCGCTTGCGCGACAGGCGGTCGGCCGCGTCGACGCTTTCCAGCACTTCCTCGTAAGACGCGATCTGCGCCTCGATCATCTGGCGTTCGAAATCACCCTCCACCGGGATGAACCTGAATGCATCATGCGTGATGATGATCGCATCCCAGTTTCCGGTCGCGGCCCGCGCGAGGAACCGCTGGCGCTTTGCTTTCACGAAGTTCGTCTCGTCGGCGACGAGGATCCGTGCGGTCGGGTAGAGCATGAGGAATTCGCGAGCCATCTGGGCGAGGCAGTGACCGGGGACGGCGATCATCGCCTTGCTGATCAGCCCAAGCCGCTTCTGCTCCATGACAGCCGCAACCATCGAGAACGTCTTTCCGGAGCCGACCGCGTGCGCGATATACGTGCCGCCCGCGGCGATGATCCGCCAGATGACCCGTTTCTGGTGGGGGCGCAGGCTGATCGTGGTGCTTGCACCGGGCAGGCGCAGATGGGAGCCATCAAACGCGCGTGCAACCAGGTTGTTGTAAGTATCATTGTACAGCCGGACCAGCCGCTCGGCCCGATCGCCATCCTGCCAGACCCATGTCTCGAACGCACGCCTGATCGCTGCCAGTTTTTCCTTTGCGGCTTCCGTCTCCTGTGTGTTCAGTTCGCGGTGCTCATTGCCATCGCCATCACGCCAGACATCCCATATTTTTGGCGATGCCTGCGTCAGGGCATCTTCCAGCAGTTCGCCGGCATGTCGCCGTTCCGTCCCCCAGACTGACGTAGCCTCGGCCTTGCCCATGAACGCCCGTTTCTCCACGGTCCAGCAGGCGACAGCAGGCGCGTGATAGATGACCGTTTCGACCCCGAGCACCTCGGCGGTAAACGCGATGATGTCGCTGACCGGCAACCACGGAGCGCCAAGGCGCGCGGTGATCTCCGACGGACGCAGATCGGCTGGCTGGACAGCTTCCAGCGCCGTGACGTTCCGGGCGTAGCGCCCATCGATCCGGGCCGCATCGCGTGCCTCTTCCAGCTTGGTACGCACGGCGCCGGAGAGCATTTCATCAGCCGTGACCCAGATATCGCGACCATCCACGCTCCGTACCGGATCGAGATAGACCGCATCCCCCAGCGCGGCCGCGACCTCGGCTTCGGACTGTCCCATGAGTTCCGCGATCCGCGGCATTTCCACGCCGCCTGTTTCATGCAGGCAGACGGCCAGGGCGTCGTGGGCGGAATGGATCTCGGGTTCGACAGGCGCATGAATGACCCGTTCCGAGAAAATTGGTCCCATCCGGCCTTTCTGTGTCGCCTCGTCGTATTCCTCGATGGACGAGACCAGCCAGACGTCGGGATCATCGTAAAATGGCGTAAGGTTCGGTCGCCGCTGGGTTTCGTTTTCGACCCCGGTTTCCGGATCGATTCGGACCGTCACATTCATCAGGTTGATCGGGCCGAACTGTCGGACAAAGCTGAAATAGGCACGCTTCAGGTCACCTTGCAGGCGTCCATAGGGCAGGTTCTCCATCTGCGCCCGCAGGACCGCGCGTGCCGCATCCCGGACGGGTATCAGCGCGGTAATGATCCGGGCATGCTTCTGGAAGAGGCCATCCTTCTGATCCCCCTTCCTGATGGCGACCGTGGTGGCCTGTCCGTCGCAGATCTGCTGCAGGACGCCTTTCGTGACGAAGTAGGAGCCCTCTTTCAGTTGGGCGCCATCGGCAGCCGTGCCGACCAGCACACCGGCTCCCACCGGCCGGACAATACGCTGGTCCAGGGGTTCCGGAAAGCGCACGTCCTGCCCGATCCGGCTCAGGGCCCCGGGCAACATCACATCGAGCCTGCCGTCGGCACGCGCGTCGCATGTGTAATCGGGACCGAACTGGGTGGTGGTCCAGCCGTGATGGCCAAGCACCTGCTCCGGATGGTCGAGAAAGTAGCGATTGACGAGGAGTGGACCGTTACCCTGGTCGCTATCCGTAAGGGCGTCGGTTTCCAGCCAGGTCTCGTCATCGGCCATGTCGCCGATCATGCGCTTGCGTAACACCAGTACGTCCACCACCACGTCCGTGCCGGCGTCATCGCGCATTGCCCCGGCGGGGAGCCGGACCGCCCCCACGAGGTCAGCCATCTCGGCGATGGTCCGGCGCGCGGTGCTGTCCGTCTTGTCCAGCGTATGGCGGGACGTCACGAACATTGCGATGCCGCCCGGGCGGAGTGCTTCGATGGATCGGGCGATGAAAAAATCATGCAGGCTCAGGCCAAGCCGTCCCAGACCTTCCGGGCCACGCACGGTGCGATTGGAAAAGGGTGGATTACCGATCGCAAGGTCATACCCGTCTGCGAGCGTCACTGTCGTGAAATCCTCGCTGCGGATCCACTGGTTCGGATAGAGCCTGCGCGCAATCCTTGCTGTAATCGGATCATTCTCGATCCCGGTAAAGGCGATGCGTCCCTCGAGCCTTTCCGGTCGGGCCGCGATGAAAAGACCGGTCCCGCAGCCGGGTTCAAGCACGGAACCGCCTCTGAAGCCCATCTGCAGCACTTTGTTCCAGAGTGCGTGCACGATCAGTTCAGGGGTAAAATGCGCATATTGTGTCGCGCGCTTCAGTCCTGCCCTTTCAACGTCTGTTGTGGAGGCATGGATCGCTTCGCCAACATCTTCTCAGCCCGGGCGGGCGCTATTGCTTCCGGATGGAAACAGGTTGTTCGCCAGTTCTCCTGCTCCAAAGCCGATGAAGCGTGAGAGGACGATCTGTTCGGGGGACGAGGCGTTTCGGTCTGCTTCTTCGATCTCCTTGAGCAGTTCGATTGCCAGTGCATTGTCACGAGCCCGCTGTTTCCAGGTATCAGCGAGGCCTCGGTTGGTCACCATATGAAAGTCGATCTTGGGAAGGACCATTGCGGCCGGTGTGGCGGGCGGGACGGGGGACGCGCCGTCTTCGCCTTCAAGTTCGCCCCAGAAAAGGTCGTTCTGGGTATCTGCGAGAGCGGTTGTGCCGAAGAGGTTGAGCTGGAACGACATGGCCGTGCTCCGTACAAACGCCGGAGCCCGGCACTGCTTCTGCAGGCCGGGATGTTTCCGGGTCAGGTTTTCGGGATGTCAGGAACGGGCGTGCTAATCAGGTTGTGTCGCCTGATTACTCTTTCCTTCAGCTCTTATTGCGACCGGGTCGGGCAGTGCGGGGCAAGGGTGCCGCGTAGCGGCAGCACCGGACCCGCGCGCAGGCGACGCAGACGCCGAGCACGGGGAGGAGCTACCCCTTGCGGCGTGCTGGTCGATCTGGTGCTTTTACATACTGGCTTATAGTTCTATTATAGCTTTTTATTCTCGGTTTATTAGCTTTTGGATTCTCGAATCTAAATCATATCCCTAAAGGGGTGTTTCTTGATTGGTGTAGTTGCAGAGATTGCGACGTTAGGGCCTGTTAGGGCTTGATCCAGTCTGCTGCGGCAGCGATGTGGATGACCGCGAGGAACGACGTTGCTGTTTTTTCATATCTGGTTGC
>NZ_JABJWD010000009.1:0-691 GCF_013155425.1 Gluconacetobacter entanii
TGGTCCTGGGCAATCCGCGTCATCAGCACGCGAACCACATCACTCACCGTCAGCCCGGCCGCGTGAATGACCTGGTTCGCGGCTTCCTGAATCTCGCCCGGCACTCGGGCCTGGACCATGCGACTGACAGCCATGACATACCCTCCCAACACTGTATTTCAGTGTAATACAAATCGTCGATTTTGTCTATGTTCCGGGGTGGGAGAAGGCGGAAAAGTGAGGGCAAGATTAAAGAAACCGGCACTCTGTGACCTTGGTTTTCAGGATTCCGATGTCTGCACATGGGGTTAGGGCGCCGGCATGGTGGCACTGCGAAAATTGCCGCCAGAGTGCCGCCCTTTCCGGCCAGGCCGCGAGAAACCCCCACATGGGACGGCACCATGCCCCACCTGATCGCGACAGGAGAACAGGTGATCGCCTCTTGCGATCACCCGCTATAAGGCCGTAGAAGGCCGTATGATGGCTTCCGGATCTTGTCCGGTATTGGGTATCGGAAACTCGTCTGAGTGCCCTGTATGGCCATCCTGCGGTCTCTAACTGGGAGTTCCTAGCTACAGACGCAGGAAGGGCCGGACTTACCACAACCCGGCCCTTCCCCTCGCCACAGGTGACTACGCCCATAGCCAGCTTGCCGCTGGCCTCGCACCAAGTGCAACCGGAATCGCCCCGTTCGTCGCTTCCTGAGCCATTT